>CADCQH010000139.1 GCA_902803605.1 uncultured Bacteroidales bacterium
CAGATGATCGAAGGTCTCGACGGTCATTGCAGAATCTGCGATGAAAGTATCGAGCCCTCCAATTCTCTTAAAGAAGTCGCCAGTAATTTGGGCGTAGAGACTGTCAAGAGAATAACGAAGTTTAGCTGCGATTGCGACTTCGTCATCATGGTCAAGAACGGAACAGTTCAGGTGGATATGGCGACGATGACCACGCAGACAGGCAAGAATCTGGGTGGATTCCGTCCTGATATCCTGAAGGCAGTGAAGGAACTGCATCCCACTTGTCTGCGCTGGCCGGGTGGCGGCTACGTGGCACAGTATGACTGGAGGTGGGGCATTGGTCCGCAAGAGAATCGCGAGCGTTGGGCTCACTGGATGTGGATGGATTACGACCAGAACTGCTTCGGAACAGATGAGTTCATCCGTTTCTGTCGTGAGATCAATTCGGAACCTATCATCGTGGTGAGCGTCAGGTTTGAACGTCCTGCAGAAGAGTATGACAGCATCCTACAGAATGCGGTCAACTGGTTGCGCTACTGCAATGCTCCTGTCACCGATGAATGGGGTGCGAAGCGTGCTGCGAATGGACATCCAGAACCATACAACGTGAAATACTGGGAGATTGACAATGAGATGTGGGAAATGGGTATCGACCGCTATGAGAAGTGTGTGCGTGATTTCAGCGAAGCGATGCGCAAGATTGACCCCTCCATCAAGATTATCGCCTGCGGTGGATTCCAGGAGGACGAGCAGTTCATCCAACGCAGTGGCAACTATTTCGACTACCTGAGCCTGCACCACTATGAGCAGCAGGGAGGTTATGCTACCGGTCCTGTGCGTCTGGGTCAGCAGTACGACCGATACGCCAAGATGATAGCCGACAGCCCCAACCCTAACATCAAACTGTTCATCTCGGAGTGGAACCTCAACAGCATCGACTGGCGGACGGGTCTCTTTGCCGGCGGATTCCTCAACATGTGCGAGGCCCGTGACGTGGTGGCTATGGGTGCTGCGGCCTTGTTCATCCGCCGTACTGATGCACCAGACTGGAACAATGCTTTCATCAACTTTGACTATAAGGATTTGTTCAAGGCACCGAACTGTCAGGTCACGGAGCTCTGGTATGACCATTTTTCCAAGTACCGCCTGGCCTTCAGCGGCGAGACGGGCAATCTGAGCGTGAGCACCACGATGTCGGAGAACGGTGCCAATGTCATCGTGAAAGTCGTGAACCCCACTGACGAGCCAGCGACCCTGCGCATCAGGGGCGATTGGGACAGCGTGTCGAGCGCCGAGTTCGAGTATTACGCCCCAGGCTCCCTCACCGTGGCCAACAGCATGGAAAACAAGAATGCCGTCGCCCTCCAGAAGGCTGCTGCCAAGACTGAAGGTGCTGACGTTCTCCTCTCCGTCCCTCCCCTCTCCGCCGGCGTGCTGACGATTGTCAGGCCCTGAGGTGGGCGAAGCGGCACGATTACATTTCTGTGGTCGGGATGAACGTAGGAAAGGCGGGGATGTCCCGCCTTTCTTGTTTCTGGTGTGCCGGTCATGCCGGCATGATTCATAAAGTCCCTTGGGGTGCCCTGAGGGGTGGTGCATCACTTGATCACGGTGATGCGTCCCTGAGGCTTGGCGTATTCCTGTCCGATGTGTCCGTTGAGACGCTCGGTGAGGTATTCGAGGAAGACGTCGCTGTAGGTCTTCTTGGTCTCGAGGAGGATGGGACAGCCTTGCAGGGTGTTGTGGAGACCGCCATCGGTGACGCAGTACTTGGTGGTGGAGATGGTGTAGGTGCGGTCGGGGTTGATGGGTTCGTAGTGCTGGGTGGAGGCGTTGAGCACCTGCACGTTGCTGACGCTGTGGTCTGCCACCCTGGTGGTGAATTTCAGGCCTGACACCTGGGGGAACTGTCCGTCGGGTTCGGGGAGGAAACTCACCAGCTTCTCCAGCATCTTGATGATGGTGCTGCCCTTCGCCTCTGTCACGACGATATAGTTGTCGTAGGGGAGCAGGGTGAGCAGGTCGCCGTAGGTGAGGTCGCCCGTCTTCAGGAGTTCGTTGCGGATGCTGCCGCTGTTGAGGACGGCGATGTCGGAGCCTGTCATGAGGCGGTAGGCGTCGGTCACGATGTCGCCGGCGGTCGCCTCGCCCATGCGTGCAGCCTCGTTGCCCTGGTCGTCGAGGATGCGGAGCGGCACCTCAGTGTGGCAGATGACGCGGCTGGTCTGCGACTCAAGCATGGCGTGGATGCTGTCGGTCAGCTGTGCGACGTAGTTGTCCTTTACGGTCACTTTCTCGACGGGAATGAGTTCGGTGGTCATCTTTCCGTCGGGCGAGATGACAAGTTTGCCGATGTTGGCGAACTTGGTGCCGGTCTGGGTGACCACCACGGGCTTGCCAGCCTTGTTGAGCACGGTGTCGGCCACGATGACGGCATGGCTGTGTCCGTCGAGCACGATGTCGATGCCGGTGGTGTTGGCCACCACGGTGTGGGAGTCGGAGTTGCGGTTGGTCTTCTCCTCGCCCAGATGGGAATCGAGGATGACATAGTCGGCTCCGGCACGGCGGGCTTCGTCCACCGCCTTCTGTACGAGCGTGGGGATGTCCTCGATCTGGAGGTCATAGATGATGTTGCCCTCATCGTCGCGGAAGGCGTATGCCTCGGTCTCCATCGACGTAGGGGTGGAGGCTCCCACGAAGGCAATCTTCTTGTCGCCGAACCGCCTCATGACGTAGGGAGCGAAGACCGTGCGCCCCAGTTTCACGTCGTAGAGATTGGCGCACACGATGGGGGCGGGCACCTGGCGGAGCAGCTGGAACATGCGCTCCATGCCGTAGTCGTATTCGTGGTTGCCCAGCGTGATGGCATCATAGGGCAATGCCCGCATCAGGTCGACGACGTACTGTCCCTTGGAGATGGCGCCCACGGTCATGCCCTGTACATAGTCGCCGTTCGACACCAGTGCGACATAGGCGGTATCGGCAATGGCATCGCGCAGTCCTGCCAGTTTCGCATAGCCGTCCACGGCACAGTGTACGTCGTTCTCATAGAGCACCACGATGCTCTTCTGCGCATGGCCCGTCAGTCCTGTCATCGTCATCATGCAGGCCAACATGGAAATAAGGAAAGTTCTTCTCATTTTCTTTTTCTTTTACTTGATTAGGTCGTTCGGGTTGCAAAGGTACTTGAAATCTTTCAATTGCCAAAACGATTTGCGAAAAAACAGCAGGAGCGTTCCCGCCACCCGACGGAAACGCTCCTGTTTTTTCGCCGCAGGGTCAGCAGGG
>CADCQH010000140.1 GCA_902803605.1 uncultured Bacteroidales bacterium
AGCAGGAGCTCCCTTGCTTGCTGTGCCTGTGGGACCGAATGCCATGTATCCGTGCATCATGGCAGAGATACCGATTGATGCAAGATGTTCAATTTCACAGTCATATTCCTTGATTACGTTCTTGCGGAGGTCTGCGTAAGCATCCTCAAGACCGAACCAGATTGCTTCTGTGCTGTAAGTCCACAGACCGTCAACGAGCTGGTTTTCCCACTCGTGGCTTCCCTGAGCTATTGGCTTGTTCTCCTCATCGATGAGAACGGCCTTGATGCGGGTAGAGCCAAACTCGATACCGAGAATGGCCTTACCTGCTTCTATGGTTTGTTTTGCGGTCATATTCTTAATTAGGAATGAGGAATTAGGAGTGAGGAATTGTATGTGGAGCCAATGCTATCCATTCCTAATTTCTCATTCCTAATTCCTAATTATTCATTACTTAAGTGCCTTATTGAGCATGTAGTAAACCTCATTCATCTGAAGGTCGTGCTTGAATTCGCTGATAGTTGTGTTCTTGTTAATCTTAACATATTCGATGCCAAGCATTTCAGCGAAGTCCTCCCAGTATTCCTCTGTGATGTCGTAAGAGAAGGCACTATGGTGAGTACCACCTGCGAGAATCCATGCGCCTGCTCCAATTTCGAATGTAGGCTGTGGCACCCAAAGAGCTGATGCAACAGGAAGGTTTGGCATGGGCTTTGGCTCGATACATTCAACTTCCTGAGAGATGAGACGGAAGCGGTTGCCAAGGTCAACAACTGTAGCCTTGATACCACGGCCAACCTTAGAAGTGAACACGAGGCGTGCTGTTTGCTGCTTGCGGATACCGATGCCGAGGAAGTGAACCTCAAGTTTTGGTTTGTCAACAGCGATGAGTGGGCAAACCTCAAGCATGTGACTCTGGAGGCAAGAAGAACGGTCGCCTGCGAAGTTGAGGGTATAGTCCTCAAGGAATGAGCAACCGATAGGCAGGCCTTGCTGAATCACCCAAAGTGTACGATAGAGACAAGCGGTCTTCCAGTCGCCCTCTGCGCCGAAGCCATAACCTTCTTCCATCAGACGCTGTGATGCGAGACCTGGAATCTGGTCGAAACCTACAAAATTTGGATCGTTGATATCTGCGTCGCCAAGATCGTCGAAGTTGGTGGTGAAGGCTGTCGCACCCTCATCTTTCAATACGCGACGGAGAGCGATTTCTGCCTTGGCAGCATTCTTCACTTTCTCCCAATATACTTGTTCACCACTTTCATCAATCTTGATGGTGTAGAGTTTCTTGTACTCCTCAACGAGGTCATCCGCCTCTGCGTCAGTCACCTGCTTGAAGTACTCCATGAGAGAAGAAACAGGGTAGTAGTCTACGTGATAGCCGAGACGCTGCTCGAACTCAACACGATCACCGTCAGTCACAGCCACGTTGTTCATGTTCATACCGAACATCAAGCAACGTACGTTCTTGGCATCAGCAACACCTGCTGCCACACGTGCCCATACGGCAATCTGCTTCTGTGCTGATTCATCCTTCCAGTATCCGCAAACCACCTTGCGAGGAACACGCATACGAGTGCAGATGTGACCAAACTCAATGTCACCATGAGCAGACTGATTGAGGTTCATGAAATCCATGTCGATTTTGTCCCATGGAATCTCTGCGTTGTACTGAGTGTGGAAGTGGAGGAGGGGCTTCTGCAAATCCTGTAAGCCCTTGATCCACATCTTGGCTGGAGAGAATGTGTGCATCCAAGTGATGACGCCCACGCACTTCTCATCGTTGTTGGCAGCCTTCATCACGTCTTCCACTTCCTTGGAAGAGTTAGCTGTACCTTTATAAACTACCTTGATGGGGATGAGACCACCCTCATTCAGACCTGCTACCATTTCCTTTGAGTGAGCGTCAACTGCAACGACTGCATCACCTCCGTAGAGTAACTGAGCACCAGTTACCCACCATAATTCCAAATTTTCAAATGCCATAATGTTTGTTTTTTATGTGATATATTATGTTAGTTAATAGTTAATTAGTTTAATGTTTCTGCCCTTTTTGTCCGTAGTAGGCATTAGGACCATGCTTGCGGTTGTAGTGTTTCTCTATCAAGAGAGGATTCATGGTCAAGTTAGGATTGACGGAGAAGGCTACAAAAGCCATCTTTGCGCATTGTTCCATGACCTTGGCGTTATAAACGGCATTGTCAGGAGAGGTGCCCCATGAGAATGGGCCATGATTCTTCACCAGTACGGCTGGGGTGTGGTCTGGATTTATTTTGCGAATGTTGAGAATCTCATCAACAATCACATTGCCTGTCTCCAGTTCATATTGGCCCTCTACTTCTTCCTTAGTCATGTCGCGTGTGCACGGGATGGCCTTGTAGAAATAGTCGGCATGGGTAGTGCCGATATTGGGAATGTCCTTGCCCGCCTGCGCAAAGGCTGTGGCGTAAGTGGAGTGAGTGTGAACGACACCCTGAATGTTTGGGAAAGCCTTGTAAAGCACAAGATGGGTTGGTGTGTCAGAAGAAGGATTGAGGTCGCCCTCAACAACTTTTCCGCTTTCCAAGTCAACGACAACCATGTCGCTTGCTTTCATTTCGTCATAACTGACGCCTGAAGGCTTGATGACCACAAGACCTTTCTCACGGTCTATGCCGGACACGTTGCCCCATGTAAAGATGACCAGCCCCTGTTTCACCAAATCAAGGTTGGCCTTGAATACTTTTTCTTTCAGTTCTTCTAACATAGTATTACTGTTTTTTATAGTGTTTTTTACTATTGACGACAAAAATATTACCGTTGATGTTGAATCCCTTTTTTGTGGATTACTTGAACTTGTATAGTGTGGCTCCTCGTCGTGATGATTCTTTATCAATCATGCCGGTCGCCTGAATATATTCTTTTTCGGAGATAGCACGGCGAAAATTCCGTTTGTCTATCGAAGTGCCGAGTATACTCTCATATAAGGTCTGGAGCAAACTCAGCGTGAAATATTGTGGCAGGAGATTGCTGCCGATAGGTTTGCTTTTGATGTTTTCGCTCATTGTGCGGCGTGCCTTCTGCACCATTTCGTTGTGGTCGAAGCAGAGGGGTGGCATTTGGTCTACATCCACCCATTGCGTATGGTGAATATCAGAGAGCTGCGTGTCGTAGTTATCTACATTGATAAGCGCGTAATATACAATGCTGATCACCCGCTCGCCAGGATCGCGTTCCACTTCACCAAAAGTGGCCAACTGTTGCATATACACGTTGTCAAGCCCTGTGAATTTCTTCAAGATGCGTTGAGCTGAAGAATCTACACTTTCGTCTGTTTGAACAAAACCTCCAATCAATGAGAGTTCACCTTTCCCTGGCTTATAAGGACGCTGATGAATCAGCACCTTCAGATGCCCGTCTTCGAATCCGAAGATGATACAATCTACGGATACATAGAACTTTGGGTTTGATTTGTAAGCGGTCATTGATTGGAGGTTTCTATTATTATAAATAATGTGTAAGTCTAAGACTGATTACCAGAGGACAACATACAGGATGGTGAGGATGACAATCACGCCAACAGCACCAATGTTGAATGTACGGTCGGTATGGAAGATGTTCAGGTCGATAGGAACGAGCTTAGGATCTTGTACCTTATCTTTCGCATTAGAACGCAAGTAGATGCCAATGGTGCCAGTAATGGCTGCGAAGAAGATCATGGCTCCCTCGAAACCGTGAACGTGCATGGTCTCGTTGAAGAAACCGCTGATGGAGAGAACAAGTGAAACGACTGCCACACAGAACATAATGGTGCTCCAGCGCAACTGAGTCTTCACAGTGTCTGCATCAAGTGCATCGGCAGGCACAGCCTTCTTGCTTGCCAAAGAAATCCAGATGAAGAGGATAACCAGTGTGATGAACACAACGCCTGAACGAATCAAGAACGGCATCTCAGGGAAGGCAAACTTGTAGATGATAGAGAAAGCGAAGGTGCCGATTGCGCAAACAACAGCAGCCGTACCGCTTGCACGCTTCCACAACAGACCAAGACCGAAGATGACCACAACGCCTGGATATACGAAGGCTGAATACTCTTGAATGAACTGGAAGGCCTGGTCGATACCACCCATCAGTGGGTATACGGCGATCAAAGCAATAACCAAGGCACATACAGAAGTAAGACGGCCAATGTTCACGAGTTTCTTCTCAGAAGCAGTCTTGTTGATGAACTGCTTGTAGATATCCATCGTAAAGAGGGTAGAGGTTGAGTTGAACATGGATGCCAAAGAAGAAATAACGGCGGCAGCCAGAGCAGCAAAGCTCAGACCCTTGACAACGGTAGGAGTAAAGTTACGAATCAGGAATGGATATGCATCGTCAGAACGGCTGATGGAACCTGCCAATGTTTCGCGCAGAGAGTCGCACTCAGGAGCATTCATAATGTAGAATGCACAAACGCCTGGGATACATACGATGAATGGAATTAATATCTTCAGGAAGGCAGCGAATACCATACCCTTTTTTGCCTCGTCAAGAGACTTAGCAGCAAGACCCTTCTGGATGATGTACTGGTTGAAACCCCAGTAACCGAGGTTGGTCAGCCACAGCGCACCGAAAATGAGCACGATGCCGGGGTTGGTGAAGAATGGATCTTCTTTCTGGGTCACGTTGCCGGCAGCGTCAGTCACACCGTTGATAACTGGATAGAGTTCCTCGTTACGTGTGACGACAAGGTTAAAGTGTTTGTCACCATCAATCGTTGCCAAGTAATCCTTGATGTGCATCAGCGCATCCCAAGCACCTCCCAAGCCCATCTCTTCACCGATAACAGAGAGAGCGGCATAAGCGGTGATGAGACCACCACCCACGAGGAAAGTCACCTGCATTACGTCTGTCCATGCCACAGAGGCCAAACCACCGTAGATAGAATAAATACCTGCGATGAGGAAGAGGCAGAGAATGATGACCATACGAACTTGGTCAATCTCCATGCCTGCCACCATGACGGTCATGTCGGTAGGCAGACCCAAAATCTGCTGGATGGCCAAGGCGCCCAACCATGCCACAGAAGTCAGGTTTACGAAGACATAGAGGAAGAGCCAGAGCAAAGAGAAAGCGAATCCCACGCCCCAGTTGTAGCGTTCACGCAGGAACTGAGGAATTGTGAAGATTTTCTTCTCAATCATCAATGGCAGCAGGAACTTACCCACAACGAGCAGTGTGGCAGCAGCCATCAACTCGTAGGCAGCTTGTGCGATACCAGATGCATAGGCTGAACCAGACATACCGATGAATTGTTCAGCCGAAATGTTGGCAGCAATGAGTGATGCGCCCACAGCCCACCATGTCAACGTGTTACCGGCTAGGAAGTAGTCGGTTGATGATTTTTCTTCACCCTTCTTGCTGCGTGATAGGAACAATCCCATGCCGACAAGAATGATGATGTACACTATGAAGACCAAATAGTCGGCCATCGCAAATCCATTGTTGCTTAGTGCTTCAAAAATTTTGTCCATGTTGTGTTTGAAAGATTTTATTGTTATTAATAGGATGTCTTTATGATACGATAGAAGGAAAAGAACTCCTGCGCTTGTATGCGTGGTATGTTCCTTTCCTTGTCACTTTTATTTCTCTACAGAGAATGCATATTTGCAATAAGACTTATAAGGTTTCTCTGGAGATACAAATGGGTTGCTGTTTTCCCAACCTGGCATCATACACTTGTTGGGAGAGTCAGGATACTTCTGGCTTTCGAGGCAAACAGCGCAATGCTTTTGGTACATGATGCCGCCCTTGCCTGGACGAGTGCCATCTTGGAAGTTAGCTGTGTAAACCTGAACACCGGGCTCGTTAGTGTACATATCCATCTTGATGCCTGAACGTGGGTCAGACATGGTAATGCAGACAGCCTTTTTGTCGCCCTTTGTGTTGAGGCACCAGTTGTGGTCGTAACCGCCACCTACAGACTCCATCTCTGGGTCGTTCTTGTCAAAGTCAGTGCCGATAGCCTTGGGGGTGCGGAAGTCAAATACTGTTCCTTCTACGGGACGAATCTCGCCAGTGGGAATCAGATTGTCGTCACCTGGCGTGTAATTGTCTGCGTTCACATAGAGGATAGACTCATCAATCGTGTTGTTCAGATCGCCTGACAAATTGAAGTAAGTGTGGTTTGTCATATTCAGCACCGTTGGAGCGTCAGCTACACCGTCATAGCTGATGATGATTTCGTTGTTGTCCGTCAACTTGAAATCCACAGTAGCTACAACCTCGCCAGGAAATTGGTTGTCACCATCAGGGGATGTGATTTGAAGAGCCAGAGCCTGAGGAGTAGCTTCTACCTCGTCATATACTTGATACTGCCAACCTGTGTAGCCTCCATGCAGACAAGCCACACCGTTATTGTTCTTTGGCAGAGTTACTTTCTTGCCGTCGTATGTGTACTCACCGTTGTTGATGCGGTTAGCGTAACGACCTACGGAACAACCGAAATCTGTCTCAAAGTTCCAGGGAAAATAGTTCTCAATTTTGTCAAACCCACAGGCTACATCCACGAACTTGCCGTCCTTGTTGGGTACCACAATACTTACGATACGGGCACCGAAGTTGGTGATGCACACCTCCATGCCGTTCTTGTTGGTGAGAGTGTAGAGCTTCACTTGTTTTGCATTTGCTTCGTCAGCCTTGAATTGACCTGCCTCAGCGTCGTAAGCAACAGCGATGCAAGTGTCAAAATCAGCGGGGTTGATACCAGACTTGGTCAGTTTAACTTCTTGTGCAGGATTACATGCACAAAGGAATGCTACGGCCGCAGCACTTCCCATCAAAATCGTTTTAAGATTTTTCATAATTTTGGTTAGAAATTGATTAGTTTATAAACTGTCCGCCAAAGTTACGGCTTTTTCATGTCATTCAGCCTTCTAAAAAATATGTTATAAAACATAAAGTGTTGTTTTGACACTTTTTTAGGGCATTTCGTACCATAAAACATGTTTTATCTCTTGTTATCGGGTATTATGAATAACATTGAAGGCGTTTTTCTTGCTATCTAACGTTAGCGCTATCTTGTTGCGCCATGATGATGGGGTCGGGTTGCGGGGTGGGACTATGGTCTTCCAATGGGAATTGTCCTTTGGAAGAGTGGATGATGTAGTCTGTCATCTGTTCGTTACTGCTAAAATTATAGCCTGACAGTTTGCGGGTCTCTCCGTCTATCTCCATATAGGCGGATGAGTAGATGCGATGTGCACGTTGGTCCCAAAAAAGGAGAGAGGTTTTGAAGGTTTCGTTTTTTAGATTCTTGATGAGCACGCGTCCACGAAGTTCCCAAAGATCCTGCAAATTGTAGAAATAGGCAGTATCGCAGGATATGAAAGCGTCAACTTGATAAGATGGATTGAAGCGTTCGATGAAAAGCCCTTTTTCGAAAGACCAATATTGCGGGTCTTTTTTGTCGTAGATGTACCAGTCTTCTGAGATGATTTTGTAACGGATGATACCAGAATCGCTGATGAGGGTGCTGACACCGACACTCTTGAGGACTGGAAGTGAATCACGTTCACCGATGTCTGGCCCCACTTTTTCGTCAGTATTACTGCACGAAGGCAACAACAAAACCGTTACAGCAGCCATGATGACTGCTGCAACGGTAATAGTATGTGTGAACTTTTTCAACGGTTACAATTCATTTGTCCGATTGGTGATAACACCCCTGAGTATGGACTCATTAACGGAGGCGGAGTGTAGTGGTTCCGTAACCTGGAACGTTAACGGTCTGTCCAGCCTTGATACCTGCGAAGAATGCCTCAGATTTGGGATAGAAATGGGCGGCATAGTTGGCTGCGGCGCGGTTTGCCTTAGCTGCGGATGATGGGTCAACAGCTTTTGCTTTGTTGCAGTAGTCGTAGGCGAGGCAGTAATAGTAGCTCTTCTGGAGGTTGTCGCCCGATGCCGCACGTGCAATGCAGTTGGCTTGCAGAAGGTATGCACCACCATTGGATGGGTTATACTGGAGCGTCTTCTGGCAGTACTGACGACACTGTGCGATGTTGCCCTTACGGTACATGAGGGCTGCTACGATGTAGGCATATTTTGCCTTCTTTGCGTTGTCAGTCTCAAGACCAAGCGCTTCATCAAAGTACTTGATGGCACCATTGACATCACCATCCTTGAGCAGTTTGGAAGCCTTACCGATGGCAGCCTGTGGTGTCTTGTTGATTTGGTAGGCATAGTCAGCGGCTACATAGTAAATGTTAGACTTGTCGCACTCAAAGTTGTTGAGGATGGCCAGTACTGAGTTGAGGTACTGGAGGTTGGTCTTGTTTGCCTCGACCTGTGCACCATAAATCTTCTCGAGGGCATCGCAGTCAGCAGCGCCTGAGGAAACGAAGAGGTCGTTAGCCTTGTTTTGTACAGGCTGATAATTGTCCACAATCTTCTGTGCTTCAGGAGAAAGCACTACTTGCTCAACCCACTTGGTGGAATCTTCCGACTCAGGATCGGCAGGAATGGTCTCAGATGGATATTCCTTGGCTTGATCAAGCAGACGGTCACAGATATCATTAGTGTTCATATAGTCCTGGATGAAGTCCTGACGGATGTCGATGTTGTCCTTATTCTGGAGGAAACGGTTGTAGGAGCACTCTATGAATCCGAAGAGGACGAAACCTTCTGTGTTGGGACCCATGTCATCGATACCTTCCTTGAACATCTTGTAAGCTACATTGTTATCCATTGTTGGACAGAAATAGTAGTAGTCGTATGCCTTGCGGCAGATGATGTTACCCTTGGTTGATGTTGTCTTGGGTGTTGCGAAAGAATTGAGTGCATCGAGGTGTTTGAGGCGCTGATCATAGATGTTCATCAGTTTCTCGAAGTACTCTTTCTTCAAGTCGGCGTTATCTTCCTTCTGGATGAGGTTCTCGAACATCCAGGCGCCATCAGTATAGATACGTACCTGGGAGAGTGGTGCCTTTTCGAACACGAACTCCCAAGGCTCGATGGCTTCAACATAACTTTGACGCTTGAAAGCCTCTTGGTAGAGAGAGAGACTGCCGAGCACGTCAATGGAGTCCTGACCGTGACCGATGCGGTCGTTTACAGAAGTACCTTTGAGGTTTTGTGCGGATGCTGCCACTGCAATAAGTGCGAGTGTGCATGCGAATAAAATCTTTTTCATAATCGTTTATTTTTTTTGAATGTTATCGTTGTTAATCTCTTTTATTTTTGATTTCAAGTGCAAAGGTAGCAAATGATTGTCAGATTCGAGTGTTTTTTCCCTTTTTATTGATAGGGAAAAGTCTATTTGAATTTCTGAAAACCCCCTTTAGCATGTTGTTATTTAACTTTCCACTTGTAAAACCATTGTTCGCTAAAAGTAATGCCGAGGCAAAGACGGAGGTAGTTTTCTTGAAGCGTACTTTTCTGCATGGTGGCTGCATTAAGGTATGGAATATTAGTGTGTGTCCATTGCACAGCCACGTTGAGTCTTGGCCTGATATGCCATTGTGAGAAGGGGATGGAAAGACCTGCTGAAACACCAAATTCATAAGGTTTATCCGTGACGGTACCCGTAGGGTCGGCCTTGGCATAAGTCTGCGAATAGTACCCGCCGACCTTGTAAGTGCATCGGTTGAAGAGGTGTCTGTCATCGTATGGTTTAGGAGTCCAATCCAATCCTGCTGACAATTTAGTTCGGTCGTTGAGTTGGCCTTTAGTGGAGGTGTATACATCTGAGACATTGCTGGACGAGATGCCTGTCTGTTGATTGGGAAATCGGCATTCAGACCATTTTTGTAGTTCAAAGTCAGCACCGATGCGTAAGGTGTTGGCATGGTAGAAGGTTACACCAGCGGCAACGGCATGAGGCAGTTGGAAGGCTTGGAAAATGGTGTCGCTGGTCGCTTCCTCGATGGTGCTGTTATTGAGGGTCTGTGTGGTGCGAATGGCCTTGCTCCCTAATTTGTGACCATAGGTGTATGTAGCGCCAAATACCAGTTTATCTTTTTTGTTAAGAGGTTGAATGTATTGCAAACCAGCTTGCCAACTGTATGTGTGCACCTCTCCAGTGTAAGTGCGTGCGAGGTTGAAGGCTGTATTGTCACTGAATGACATTCGGGTGTTATGGTTGTAGTCACCCCAAATGTATCGAACATTGAATCCGAAGGAGATGGGGCGGAAAAAACGCCATCCTGTACCGAAGAATACTTCACGCAGTCCGCCGTCACCGTTGAAGTTGTATGATGATGTGATGTTCTCCGTCCCTTCAAGGGCTTCGTTGGAAGAGGAGAAATTGTATTTGATGTTAGTGATGGGTAGGATACCAATCGTCATGCCGACATTCTTGAAGGCACGGAACTGGAAAGCGAAGTAGTCGAAACTGCTGTTGCGGACGTTCTGCTGCAATTGTCCCATCTTGTGGTTGCTGTTTTGCAAAGAGATGCCCAAATCAAAAAGTGCTGTGAGCGAATCGACTGCCGAATAGGATGCAGGGTTCGCAATATTGATTTCCTGTCCGTTGCGGAATCCCTGTGCGATACCACCCATACCTTTGTTGAATCCCATGGCACGTTCAGACTGGATGCCGAAGCCATAGCGGGAGTAGGGCGTGTTGATGCCGTTTTGGGCATGGGCTGCAAGCGCAAACGATGCTGCGATGATGGCAAGTTTTATCTTATTCATTATACTTGTTGATGCTATCAGATTAAATTTGACTGCAAAATTAAGCCTTTTTGTGGAGTTCTTCAAATAAACTGTCCGTAATGCGAGTTAAAAAAGTTGAAAGACCCTGATTGTGGGGCAGATTGACTACTGATGGGTGTCGTTTGAAGGCTTGTTTTGGGCTTTCCTGCTCCGTTTGCCTCCATTGCTCCGTTTACTGTGACGTCCTTTACCACCATGTCTGCCTGGTGTATGTCGCCGTCCTTTCGATGCAGCTTTGCTCATCTCGGGTTTCTCTCCACACCCTTCTGGGAGGTCTGGTTTAGGAATTTCTTTCTCGATAAGACGTTCAATCTTGAGCATATCTTGCCAATCGCGTGGAGTGACAAGAGTGATAGCTTGTCCGTCTCGGTTGGCTCGTGCTGTTCTTCCGATGCGGTGTACATAGTCCTCTGGGTCTCGTGGAACATCGTAGTTGATGACCATCTGTATGTCATCGATGTCAATGCCTCGGCTCACGATGTCTGTGGCGATAAGGATGCTGATACGGCGATTCTTGAATGCCAACATGATATCCTCACGTTCCCGTTGCACCAGGTCGCTGTGCATGGCACCAACATTGAAACCCTTGCGCTTCAGCGTGATGCTCAACTCCTTCACCTTCATCTTGGAAGAGGCAAAAAGGATGACGCGGTCGAGGGTCTCGTCGCTGAGCACTTTCTCTACAATTTTGTCCTTCATGCCGTCGTAGCAAAGATAAGCCGTTTGTTGTATCTTTTCAGCGGGCTTCGACACAGCAATCTTCACCTCCACGGGGTTGTGCAGAATGTTTTGTGCCAGTTTTTGAATATTATCGGGCATTGTGGCTGAGAACATGATGGTTTGCCGCTCGTCAGATAAATAGGAGGCAATCTTCATGATGTCGTCGTAGAAGCCCATGTCGAGCATACGGTCAGCCTCGTCGAGAATAAAGAAGGACACTTTCTTCAGATCAATGTGCCCGCCGTTTAAATGGCTGATGAGTCGTCCAGGGGTGGCGATGATGATGTCAGCTCCCAATTCCAGTCCCTTGCGTTCTTGCTCAAAGCGGATGCCGTCGTTGCCTCCGTACACGGCAACAGAGGAGACGCCGTCGAGGTAGTAAGCAAAACCCTCCACTTGCTGGTCAATCTGTTGTGCCAACTCTCTTGTGGGAGCCATAATGATGCAGTTGACGGAGTCTTGCGGATAGTTTCCGTGGCTCAGTTCGTCGAGCACTGGCAGCAGATAGGCGGCAGTCTTTCCTGTCCCCGTCTGGGCAATGCCCATCAAGTCATGTCCCTCCAGAATTTTGGGAATGGCTTGCTCTTGTATAGGGGTGCATTCCTCGAAGTTCATCGCATCGAGGGCGTCAAGCAGATCGTCTGATATGTTTAATTCGTCGAAATACATGTTTAATTATGAATAATCTTTATTAATTTTTCTAACGTGGTGCCTTCTTGTAGTAGTATAGTGCGATGATGGCAAACACGAAATTGGGTATCCAAACAGCGATGCCGGCGGGGAAGTTGGCATTGATGGCCATACTTGACGTCACCGTCTGGAACATGATGTAGGTGAGGGTTAACGCCAAGCCGATGCCAAGTGCGATACCCATGCCGTTCTTGCGTTTTCGTGCTGAGATGGACACGCCGATGAGGGTCAGGATGAAGGTTGCAAATGAGGTGGCACCACGTTTCCAGTATTCCACCTCAAACTGCTGGATATTGGCAAAACCTCTTTCTTTCTGACGTTCTATGTACGTTCTCAGTTCAGGTGTCGTGAGCGTCATCTCCATGTCGCGCGACGCCATCAGGTCTTGTGGCTGGATGGGGATGATGGTGTCGAGTTTGTTGCCGCTTTGGATGATTTCTCGCATTCCTTGCAAGTCGCGTGTCTGATAACTGGTGATAATCCAATGATAAGGCTCATAAGAGAGCGTGTCGTACTGGATGCTTAGGGCTTGCAGGTGTTTCACGAGTTTCTTGTTCTCGAACTTGTCGAGGGTGAAGTCAAAGCCCATCTTCAGGCTCTCTTCATACCGTCCGAAGTATGCGATGACGCCGCTATCCACTTCCAACTGCACATTGGCACTGAAGTCTTGTCGACCTCTGTTCTTGTATTTGTTTTCGAACTTTACGCGTTTGACATTGCCTCTTGGAATGACATACGAGCCCAGTCCGTAGTTGAGCAGTGCGATGATGGCAGCCGAAATCATGTAAGGACGTACGATGCGGGCAAAACTTGTGCCAGTTGACAGCATGGCGATGATTTCGGAGTTATCTGCCAGTTTGGTGGTAAAGAAGATGACGGCGATGAAAACGAACAACTGGCTGAACAGGTTCGAGTAGAAGGGCACGAAGTTCAGGTAATAGTCGAAGAAGATTTCCTCCATCGGCGCATCATGTTGCAGAAACTTGTCAATGTTCTCGTTGAAGTCGAACACGACGGCGATGCTGATAATCAGGATGAGAGAGAAGAAGTAGGTGCCGAGGAACTTACCGATGATGTAACGGTCGAGACGCGACAGGGGTAGGTGGTCATCTATCCATTTGAAGGCAGCCGACCTTCGTCCCACTCTCGAACGCAGAGAGCGGCGACGGTCTTTTTTCTTTTGTCCCTTCTTGTATTCGAGGTAGGCTTTGATGTCCTCCTCACTTCCTCGTGGAACCAGTTTGCCGTTTACTTCTTCAAATAGTACCAATGTTGCCGAATCTTTTTCCCTTTATTATATAATAATGTGTAATCACAAACGTCTGCCCAGTTCCTCCACCATCTTTGCTTTCCACACGCAGAAATCGCCGTCAATGATGTGCTGACGTGCTTCGCCCACCAGCCACAGATAGAAAGCGAGATTGTGGATAGAGGCTATCTGCAGGGCAAGGATTTCCTGTGCCTTGAACAGATGATGCACGTAGGCTTTTGTGTATGTGGTGTCCACGTAGGATGTGCCTTCAGGGTCAAGTGGGGAGAAATCAAAGTCCCATTTCTGGTTGCGCAGGTTAATGGTGCCGTGCTTCGTGAAAATTTGGGCATTGCGTCCATTACGGGTGGGCATCACACAGTCAAACATATCGACACCTCTCTCGATGGCCTCCAAAATGTTGATGGGTGTGCCGACTCCCATCAGGTAGCGTGGTTTGTCTTTGGGCAAGATGGCATTGACCACCTCTATCATTTCATACATCACCTCAGTGGGTTCACCTACAGCCAAGCCTCCGATGGCATTGCCGTCAGCCCCTTTCGATGCCACATTCTCTGCTGCACGTTCACGCAAGTCCCTGTAGGTGCACCCCTGTACGATAGGAAAGAGGCTTTGTTGATACCCGTACTTGGGTTCAGTCTCGCTCAGTCGTTGGATGCAGCGGTCAAGCCAACGCTCCGTCAGTTCGAGTGATTTCTTAGAATACGCATAGTCGCTGGTTCCAGGAGGACATTCGTCGAACGCCATCATGATGTCAGCACCTATCGAGCGCTCGATGTCCATCACTTTCTCTGGGGTAAAGAAGTGCTTGCTGCCGTCAATGTGGCTGCGAAATTCCACTCCTTCCTCCTTGATTTTGCGGATGCCTGCTAAGGAGAACACCTGAAAACCTCCGCTATCAGTCAGCATGGGACGGTCAAAGCCATTGAATTTGTGCAGTCCTCCAGCTGCCTCCAGCACTTCCAGCCCTGGTCGCAGATAGAGGTGATAGGTGTTGCCGAGGATGATTTGCGCCTTGATGTCGTCCTTCAGTTCATGCAGATGCACAGCCTTCACAGAGGCTTGTGTGCCTACAGGCATGAAGATGGGTGTTTGGATGTCACCGTGGTCGGTGTGGATGAGACCGGCACGCGCATTGGTCTTCGGATCGTTATGTTGGAGGGTAAATGTCATATCAAAGCGAAATCTAATACGTCCTTCACATTCTCCACATAATGGAATTTCACACCCTTCACATATTTGGCTGGGATATCCTCGATGTTCTTCTTGTTCTCGTGGCAGATGAGGATGTCGGTGATGCCTGCACGCTTGGCGGCCAGAATTTTCTCCTTGATGCCGCCTACGGGGAGTACTTTCCCACGCAGGGTGATTTCACCTGTCATGGCGATGTTCTTTCTCACCTTGCGCTTTGTGATGGCACTGGCCAGCGAGGTGGCAATAGTGATGCCTGCCGACGGACCGTCTTTTGGCGTGGCACCTTCTGGCACGTGGATGTGGATGTTATGGCTCTCAAAGTAGTCAGGTTGAATGCCGATGAGGTCACAATGTTCCTTCAGGTATTGAAGGGCAATGGTGGCTGATTCCTTCATTACGTCGCCCAGATTGCCTGTCAGACCGAGTTTGCCGCCCTTGCCATTGTCGATGGAAGTCTCGATAAAGAGGATTTCGCCTCCTACGCTGGTCCATGCCAAACCTGTCACCACGCCATAGTAGTCATTACCCTGGTACTTGTCGCGGCTGAAGGGTTCCGTACCCAGATATTCTTTGATGTCCTCCACTTTCAGTTCACCCTCGGGCAGCACACCTTCTTTGGCATACTTGAGGGTCACCTTGCGGAGCACCTTGTTGATCTTCTTGTCCAGTTCACGCACACCTGATTCGCGGGTGTAGTCCTCGATGATTTTCTCGATGGCGGGCTTGGAAATCTTCACGCCTGAGTCCTTCATGCCGAGGTTGTCCAGTTCCTTAGGCACGAGGTGGCGCTTGGCTATCTCTATCTTTTCCTCAGTCAGGTAACCGCTCACCTCAATCAGTTCCATGCGGTCGAGGAGTGGGGCAGGGATGGTGCTGATGTTGTTGGCTGTGGCGATGAACATCACCTTCGACAGGTCATAATCAGTGTCAAGGTAGTTGTCGTGGAATGCTACGTTTTGCTCAGGGTCGAGCACCTCCAGAAGTGCTGAGGCTGGGTCACCGTTGTTCGTCTGTTGGGTTACCTTGTCTATCTCATCGAGGATGAATACAGGATTGCTGCTTCCTGCCTTCTTGATGTTCTTGATGATTTGTCCAGCCATGGCACCTACATAGGTGCGTCGATGGCCACGAATCTCAGCTTCATCATGCAGACCGCCCAACGACATCCTCACATACTTCCGCTTCATGGCTTTGGCTATGCTTTTGCCCAATGAAGTCTTTCCCACGCCCGGAGGACCGTACAGACAGAGGATGGGGCTCTTGAAGTCGCCACGCATTTTCAGCACGGCCAGATGTTCGATGATGCGTTCCTTCACCTTTTCCATGCCGTAGTGGTCTTTGTTCAGCACCTTCTCGGCATTGTTCAGATTGAGGTTGTCTTTGGTCGTTTCGCCCCACGGCAGTTCCAGCATCGTCTGTGCCCAACCGTATTCAGTCTGGTAGTCGGGCGAATGGTTGCTCATGTGGCTCATCTTATCCAACGTGTCGTTGAACACCTTGGCTGTGGCTTCGCTCCATTTTTTCTTCTTGCCTTCCTCTCGCATCTTCTTGATCTCATCCTCGCCGCTCTCGCCCAACTGTTCTTGAATGGTCTCCATCTCCTGACGCAGGAAGTACTCCTTATGTTGCTTGTCTAATTCCTCACGGGTACGCATCTGCAAGTCCATCTTCAGCGTCACGTACTGGTACTCTCGCTGCAGGATGCCCAACAGTCGGTATGCACGGTCGAACAGGTTGTTTTCCTCCAGGAGCACGATGCGCTCCTTGTTGCTGATGTTCAGGTTGCAGCAGATGAAGTTGATGATGAGCGTGCGGTCAGAGATGTTGTTCAGCGCAAAAGCCGAACCGATGGTCTGCTCGCTGGTGCGCATCAGCTTGATGGCAGTCTCTCGGCAAGCATCCACCACAGCCATGTACTCCTTGTCACCACGTTCAGGTACTGTCTCAGGGAAGGTGTCCACCCGGCCTATGTTGTAGTTGCCGTTCCAACCCAGTTCTATCAGGCGCACTCGGGTGTAGCCTTGCAGCAGCGCCGTGCGGCTTCCGTCTGGAAGTTTGATGATTTTCTGCACCTTTCCGATCACCCCTGTATGGTACAATTGCTCATAGTCAGGCTCGTCTGCAGATTCATCCTTCTGCGTGAACACGGCAATCGTCAAGTCCTTCTTCTGTGCCTCTTTCAGCAACTTCAGCGACGAATCCCTGCTAATGGAGATGGGCACCATCGTCTCTGGAAACAGCATCACGCCACGCAACGGCAGAACAGGGATGAGGTTCTCGGGCGACACCTCCTGCTCAATGTTCCCCTTGATGGGGTTGTCGATGCTCGTGATGAAACTGATTTTGCCTTCCACTGGCCCTTCGTCGATTATCTCGTCAAAATTGAAATCCATCTTCTTTACCTTGTTTGTTTTTCGCTTATACAAAATCCTCTTATCAAAACGAGTGCAAAGTTACGAATTATTTTTTACTCCGCTATTATTTATAATGTGAAACAATCAAAAAAAACTTGACTGAAGTTCTTCTTGACAGCCATAAAGAATATATGTTTATGTAGCATAATAATCGGATAAAGTGCCATTTCCGTGCAATAGTGTAAGAAAATGATGGTATTTTTCTTACACTTTGCAATTATTTTTTACGAAAAATTTGTTATGTTATCAAAATTAGTCGTACCTTTGCAGCACATTTAGGCAAAAAGCACTCTTCCGTGCACCAAAGATAGATACAAAACAAAACTTTATATGAGCAAATTGATAAAGGTCGATGGTTATAAACAATTGCTCGACCCTACACAGACAGAACTGGGCATCAAACAAATCAAAGACTTCTTTCAGGCCAATCTGTCAACAGCACTTCGTCTGCGCCGTGTGACAGCACCCCTCTTTGTGCTTCGTGGACTTGGACTCAACGATGACCTCAACGGCGTGGAGCGACCAGTTTCCTTCCCCATAGCCGATATGGGTGAACAGGTGGCGGAAGTCGTCCACTCCCTTGCCAAGTGGAAGCGTGTGATGCTGGCAGAATATGGCATACAGCCAGGTTACGGACTCTACACTGACATGAACGCCATCCGCGGCGATGAAGAACTTGACAATACCCATTCCCTCTATGTGGATCAATGGGATTGGTGCCGCACCATCCGGCCAGAAGACCGCAACCTTACCTTCCTCAAAAAGATAGTCAAGGACATCTATGCGGCAATTCTTCGTACAGAGTATCTGGTTTTCGAATCATATCCCCAAATCAAGCCCTTTTTGCCTGAAGAGATACACTTTGTTCATTCTGAAGAACTCCTTCAGCAATATCCAGACCTCACACCCAAGGAGCGTGAAGATGCCATTTGTAAGAAATATGGCGCGGTCTTCATCATGGGCATCGGAGGCAAACTCTCCAATGGCGAAAAGCACGACGGCCGCGCTCCTGACTACGACGATTGGAGCACTCCCAACGAGGACGGATTCAAGGGTCTGAATGGAGACATCCTCATCTGGTATCCTGTCCTTGAGCGCAGCATTGAACTTAGTTCCATGGGCATTCGCGTAGATAAGGAAGCTCTTCTTCGCCAACTTAAATTGGAAAATAAAATGGAACGGCTCAATCTATTCTTCCATAAAAAGTTAATGAATGACGAAATTCCTCTATCAGTAGGTGGTGGAATCGGTCAAAGCCGTCTCTGCATGGTGCTCCTTCACAAGGCTCATGTCGGCGAAATCCAAGCCTCCATCTGGCCGGAGGAAATGCGCAAGGAATGTGCCGCTGCGGGCATGCCACTGATTTGATTGTTGACTGCGATAGTTGAAGCACTAAACTCTGTTCAATCAATAAATCTGCTTAATCGCTTCGCAGAGGGATTCAAATTATAGCTGAGATTAACGTAAGAAAGGCAGGGAATCCCGCCTTTCTTTTCTTTTCATTTCTATCTTTCTTTTCATCTTATGGCGTGATGGTTGCTATGGCGTTTTTTGATAGACGACCTTTACTTCTGGACAAACTGTCTTAATGCAGAAACAGCAGTAGGCTTTTCGTCACCCGATGAATGGAGCTTTCATCTCTGCATGAGTGAGCCATCCACCTCCACATGACTGAGGCATTGTCAGCAAGCCTCGAAAGTACAACCTTTAAACCTTGAGGTAACCTTGAGGTAACCTTGAGGTAATCTTGAGGTAATCTTGAGGTAATCTTGAGGTAATCTTGAGGTAGTTGTGTACTCACGTTTTTGTCAGTACGCTGATCTTTTTCCTGACAAATAAAAAACAATAGTCATCATAACATGAAAAAAACGTTAGTTAACTCAAATCATCGAATGAGTTAACTCAAACGACAAATCGAGTTAACTCACGTAGTTTGACATCCCCTCCAGTCTCTTGTTTTTTTCAAGAAATCATAGTCAAGGAGGTTTATGGCAGCAGTGAAGGAATAGGCATTCTTGTTCAGCCATTCAGCAGCACCGTCAAAATCCGTGATGGCGTTCAAGAAGGTTAGTAGGCTGCTGTCTTGGTTCGTATGTGCCACACAATCTTTCAGTTGTTCAGCAGTAATGGGCTCACCATCTTTAACACCAAGAAGTCTTTTGATTTGTGTACCTCTTGCTGCTGCCTCTTTCTTGTCCAAATTAAGTTGCGACCAGTTAATATCTTCCATATTTCATATATTATCTCCACAAAGGTATGAAGAAACTTTTTACTGACAAAATATTACCGATAAAAAGTGTAAATCTTTGAAGAGTAGGAGATTATAAAAGATGGACAAGGCTATTTTTCTGAGAACCCTTTTTACTCTGTACTGTCTTAAATACAGACCATATACAATACTGCATAAATCCCACAGGGTCTGAAGGGTCTATCCTGCATTTATCCCCATATTTCTCCACTTTGAAAGGGATTATGAAATAGATGGAAAGAGTCCTATATCGAAATTGCATGCTCCATGATTTCTTTCTTTCTAAGAGCCTCCCTCTCTTTGAGCTGCTCATCACTCAGAAAGTCACCTCCCCATGTA
>CADCQH010000141.1 GCA_902803605.1 uncultured Bacteroidales bacterium
AAAGACTTGGTTTACTCAGAGAGTATCAAGGCGGGCAAGCGCATCTATTATTTTGATGTGAAGCAGAGTAGAAATGGCGACCGTTACATTGCCATTACGGAGAGTAAGAAAATTAATGAGGGAACAATGGACAACCCTCGCTTCGTGTTTGAGAAACATAAGCTGTTCCTCTATAAGGAAGACTACGAGAAGTTTGTTGACGCGTTGATGAAGACGTTGGATGTGGCAAAGGGCAATGCTCCCGCTGTGACTTCTGTGGATTCAGTTGCTGATGAAGCTCCAGTTGCTCCTGCTGCAGAGGAAACATCGGCAGAGGCTTCTGCCGCAGAAGAGACTGCAACAGATATTGCTGAAAGCCCAGCGGAGGAACCTGTTGAAAAGAAGAGTTTTTTGGATAAAGTGAAGGACATTTTCTAAAAGAGAGGCGACGTCATTTTCTGGCATGTATTTGTGTTGGAATGGCTTTGTTTCAAGAGGAAAAGGTCTTAAATCTCACATAAAAGAGAAATTTGTGGGTGAAACTTTTGTCATGTTCGGCAAAAGTCGTACCTTTGTGCCGCTTTTTTGGGCAACACATTAAGCCTCGTTATATTGGAGGGTATCGTGTGATGGCGAATTAAGCGCAGAGGTTATGTCATGTGGATTTCCATGTGACTGCCGACAGTAAACTTAATTTATAGTAACACAAAATTTTTACTAATGAAAGAAATTACATTGAATGCCCAGACTCGTAGCGAGTTTGGCAAGAAGGCAAGTCGTGACCTTCGTCGCGCAGGTCAGATTCCAGCCGTTTTCTATGGAGTTGAGAAGGATGAGAAAGGCCTTCCCGTAGCAAAGTCAATCCAAATTTCAGAAAAGGAATTGGCAAAACTCCTTTACACTCCTAATGTATACATTGTAAACCTCGTTGTCGATGGTAAGGCTGTTAAGGCAATCCTCAAGGATTTGCAGTGCGATTTTGTGACAGACCGTCCCGTTCACGTAGACTTCTATGAGATTACCGAAGACAAGCCTGTTGTTATTGAGATTCCAGTCAAACTGAATGGTCTTGCTGAAGGTGTGCGTGCCGGTGGTAAGCTCGCGCTCAACGTGCGCAAATTGGCAGTGAAGGCTCTCTACACTCAGTTCCCGGATACACTTGACATCGATGTGACAAACCTCGCACTTGGCAAGACAATGAAAGTGGGCGAACTCTCTTACGAAGGTCTTGAAATCATCACTTCAAAGGAAGTGGTTGTTTGTGCTGTTCGTATGACTCGTGCTGCTCGTGCTGCTGCCGCTGAGGCTGACTCAACAGAAGGGTAATCCTTGACGGGAAATACTATATCTTATGAGGGTGTATTGCAGGTCGTTAGATCAGTAGTGCACCTTCTTTATTTATCAGAAATATGTGGTTGTTAGATTTGTTTCGGCACAAGAATACCGAAACAGGAATTAATGATATGAAGTATTTGATAGTTGGTCTTGGAAACATAGGCTCTGAGTACGTGGGTACCCGTCATAACATAGGTTTTAGGGTGATGGATGCTTTCGCCGCAAAGCAAGGTGCCGAATGGTCGGACAAACGATATGGTTTTATTGCTAAAACCCGTGTGAAGAGTGCAGAATTAATCCTTCTCAAGCCGACCACCTACATGAACTTGTCGGGTCAGGCGGTTCGCTATTGGACGCAACAGGAGAAGATACCTGTTGAACGTATTCTCGTCATTGTTGATGACCTTAGTTTACCCGTTGGCAAGATTCGTATGCGTGGTAGTGGCAGTGCTGGAGGACATAATGGATTAAAGAACATTGAGTCGTGCATGATGACTCAGAATTATGCTCGTATCAAGTTTGGTATTGGCAATGAGTTTCCGAAAGGCACGCAAATAGACTTTGTACTTGGGCAATTCAGCGAAGAGGACAATAAACTGGTTGATGAGAAACTTGACTATGTGGGTGAGATGATTAAGAGTTATTGCCTGCAGGGACTCGAACGTACAATGAATCAATATAATAAGAAATAATGGAAGCACGATTGGACAAATGGCTTTGGGCTGCACGCATATTCAAGACCCGTTCTATTGCTGCCGATGCTTGCAAAAATGGGCGCATAACGATGGCTGGCGTCAAGCAGAAAGCTTCCAGAATGATAAAGGAAGGAGATGTCATTGAGGTGCGCAAGCCCCCTGTTACCTATGCTTTCAAAGTGCTTAAGGCAATTCAAAATAGGGTGGGAGCTAAACTTGTGCCCGAAGTATTGGAGAATGTGACAGCTCCAGAACAGCTTGAACTTCTTGAGATGACCCGCATCAGTGGCTTTGTGGGGCGTGCACGAGGCACGGGACGTCCCACCAAGAAGGAAAGGCGCGAGCTTGATGATTTTATCCAACCCGTATTCTTCGGCGATTTTGACTTTGATGATGAAGATGAAGAGGATGTTATGGATGATTTATATTAGTTGATTTCTGTGCTGATATTTTGCAGATATTCACAATAGTTATCATTGCCTTTTCAAGGCTTTGTACAGGTAGAAATTCATGGGGGCCATGGAAGTTAAGCCCACCTGCAAAGATGTTAGGGCAAGGGAGACCCCGAAAAGATAATTGCGCACCATCAGTGCCGCCGCGAATGGCTTTTATGATGGGTGTCATACCTGCTTCGGCTATGGCTTGCTTGGCTATGTCAATAATATACATCTTGGGCTCCACCATTTCGCGCATGTTGTAATATTGGTCTTTTATTTCCAACGCAGCCACCCCTTTCCCGTATTTTTCATTGATGTTTTCTACAATATCTATCATCTCTTTTTTCCTCCGTTCGAAATATTCTCGGTCATGATCGCGGATGATGAAAGATAATTGTGCTTTTTCTACAGAACCGCTGATGTTGGTGAGGTGGAAGAACCCTTCATATCCGTCTGTGGTTTCTGGAATCTCATCAGTTGGTAACATCTGGGTTAATTCAGTGGCGATGCGGGCTGCATTGATCATTTTGTCTTTTGCATAGCCTGGGTGCACAGAACATCCATTGATGGCTATTTTTGCGGAAGCGGCATTGAAGTTCTCAAACTCAATTTCTCCCACCTCGCTGCCATCCATAGTATAGGCAAAATCACACCCGAACTTTTCTACGTTGAAATTGTGTGCTCCCATGCCAATTTCTTCGTCGGGATTGAAGCCCACGCGGATCTTTCCATGTTTGATTTCAGGATGCTGTTGGAGGAAAACCATGGCTTGAACGATTTCAGCAATGCCTGCTTTGTCGTCAGCCCCAAGCAGGGTGGTACCATCGGTCACTATGAGGTCTTCACCCTTATGGTCGAGCAACTCAGGAAATATTGTAGGAGATGTTACGAGGCCATTGGACAAGATAATCTCGCTACCATCGTAATTCTTGATGATGCGCGGTTTTACATCTTTGCCAGATGCATCAGGGCTGGTGTCCATGTGGGCGATGAATCCGATGGTAGGAACAGGTTTGTTTGTATTGGAGGGTAGAGTGGCATATAGATACCCCATTTCGTCAAGTTCTACATCTTTCAGTCCCTCTGCAATTAGTTCTTTCTTCAAATGTTCAGCAAAAACCATTTGTTTCTTGGTAGAAGGTGTTACGTTGGTCTCTTCCGACGATTGTGTGTCGTAGGTCACATAATTCAAAAATCGTTCGACAATGTTCATTTTCTTGATAATGATGGTGTTTTTTGATGTTCTTTTGTATGGGTTTGGATGGTTTTAGTATGAAGTGATGAGTCTCAGATTGGTGTTCCATTCCCTTTCTACCTGCGAATTTAGGTAAAAAACTCCGAATATGTGTTGTTTATCCGCAAATTATTGTTAACTTTGCCCGATTTTTGTGCCAGACAAGCATAATAAATGTGAAAATATTTCGTTATAATAAACATATTTAAGTAAGATTTTGGACGATTGATGAATCAAGAGAATGAGCAGAGGAACATAGATGGCATGAATGAATTGGAGAGGGCACTGAAACGTGTGGGGGATGTCTTGGGAGCCCTGTTTCTGTTAATTGTGCTGTCTCCAGTTTTTCTATACATATATATACGACAGATAAGCAGTGCCTCTCGCCCCGTCATCTATAGTCAGGAGCGTATAGGCAAGGGCGGAAAGCCTTTCCGCATCTATAAATTCCGTACGATGGTGGTGGATGCCGAGAAAGATGGTGTTCCGCAATTGGAACAGGATGATGATCCCCGTTTAACGGAGTTCGGAAAGGTACTCCGTAAACGCCATTTGGATGAGTTGCCTCAGATTTGGAATGTGTTGAGGGGTGATATGTCTTTTGTAGGCTACCGTCCAGAACGGCAGTACTTCATTGATAAGATTATGGAATACAACCCAGACTATCGGTTGCTGTACCAGACAGTTCCTGGGGTAACGTCGATGGCCACGATTGAGAATGGTTACACGGATACGTTAGAGAAGATGCTCAAGCGTCTGGATATGGATCTTGATTATCTGCGTCATCGTAGTCTTGGCCTTGATATGAAGATTATCTGTAAAACATTGTTTAATATCTAAATCATATATACTATCATCATGAAGATGTCAAATCTTAGAAAAATACTTTTTACTTTCGGGCTTTCTATCCTTGCACTTTCTGCCAATGCCCAGTCAATGACAGATGAGCAAGTAATCCGATATGTGCAGCAGGAGCAGGAAAAAGGAACTACCCAACAGAAGATTGTGACCCAACTGATGCAACGCGGTGTAACTCCTGATCAGTTGCGTCGTATCCGCAAGAAATATGAAGCAGAGCAGCAAAATTTGGGAGCATCAGATTTAACAGGACAGAATGCTGGAAAATCACAAAGCCGTCTGCGCCAGGAGAGGCAAATGAACGGTGAAAATTATCAGCAGCAGAATCAATACATGATTCGATCACAAGCGCGAGCCTTGAATCGCAACTACGGAACGATTGATGAACGTACTCAGGCCATGAACGATGAAATAGGATTTATGGATATTGATTCGCTTATATACTATCAGAACTATTTTCGTGATGACAATCAGGTGTTTGGTCGTAATATCTTTAATAATCAGTTGTTGACCTTCCAGCCTAACATGAATATGGCCACACCTTCTAATTACCGTTTGGGTGCTGGCGATGAGGTCATTATTGATGTTTGGGGTGCCTCGCAGGAAACTTTCACGGAAACTATATCGCCAGACGGTACGGTGGTGATTCCAGGAGTAGGACCTTGTAAGATTGGTGGTATGAGCGTATCAGAGGCTACAGGTTATCTTCGTTCACGTTTGGGAAAATTCTATTCTGAGTCAAGTATATCGTTGGCTGTAGGGGGAACACGCAGCATCCAGGTACAGGTGATGGGTGAAGTGAATGTGCCTGGAACTTATACTTTAAGTTCTCTTTCGTCCGCCTTCAATGCTCTATATGCTGCAGGTGGTATCAACGATATTGGTACTTTGCGTGATATCAAAGTGTATCGACAGGGACGGGCAATCGCTTCGATAGATGTTTATGATTATATTCTTAACGGCAATGCCCGTGGAGATGTTCGTCTAAATGACAATGACATTGTGGTAGTCGGACCTTACGATGCTCTGGCAGAAATACGAGGCAAGGTGAAACGTCCGATGTTTTACGAGATGAAGAAAAATGAAAGTCTCTCCACGTTGTTGGATTATGCTGGTGGATTTGCTGGAGATGCCTATAAAAAAAGTATCCGTGTGACCCGTAAGAATGGAGCTGAATATTCCATCCACACCGTGGGTGAGTTCGACTGGAGTAACTTCACATTGGCAGATGGTGACTCGGTGACAGTGGATAGCGTGGTAGCGCGCTATTCCAATATGGTGGAAGTGCGTGGCGCAGTTCTCCACAGTGGCATGTATGAATTAGGGGGCGACATCAGTTCTGTTCGAGACCTCATTAAAGCGGCAGAAGGATTGCGTGAAGATGCTTTCACTAATCGTGCAGTGATGCATCGTCAGAAAGAAGACCTCACATTGGAGGTGTTATCTGTTGATATCAGAGGTATCATGGATGGTTCGGTGGCAGACATTCCGTTACGCAAGAACGATGTGTTGTTCATCCCAAGTAAGATAGATATGAAGGGTGAACAGACCTTGACCATTACAGGTGAAGTGAACTACCCAGGTGTTTATGTGTTTGCAGAGAATACGACCATTGAAGACCTTGTGCTTCAGGCTGGTGGTTTGACGGATGCTGCCTCTACCGTAAAGGTTGATGTGTTCAGAAGAATTGATAACCCACATGCAATGATGGATGATGAGCGAATGAGCGAAACATTTTCTTTTGCATTGAAAGATGGCTTTGTCGTGGATGGAGAACAGGGTTTCATATTGCAACCTTACGACCAAGTGGCTGTACGCAAGAGCCCGTCCTATTCAGAACAGAGTAATGTTTATATATCAGGATCGGTTAACTTTCCTGGACAGTATTCTATGGCTACGAAGAATTATCGATTGAGTGATCTTGTTAAGGCTGCCAGCGGATTAAGTTCTTTGGGGTATGCAAAAGGTGCACGTTTGGAAAGAAGAATGACCGAAGAAGAACGTCAACAGCAGGAAGCATCATTGAGAGCATCTCAAATTGCTCTTTATGAAGAATCTTTGCAGGGCGATAATAAAAATTTCAATTTGAACCGTGCCGATTCTGTATTGATGATGAAATTGGATGTAGGTACGACTTTCCCTGTTGCTATAGACCTTGAGAAAGCCATGAAGAGTCCTGGTTGTGAAGAAGACATAGTATTGAGAGAAGGAGACCGGTTGATAGTTCCACAGTATTCATCCATCGTGAAGGTGAGTGGTGACGTAATGTACCCCGTTTCTATGAACTATAAGAAGGGCGAGTCTTTGAAGTATTACATCAAACGTGCTGGCGGCTACGGAGATAATGCACGAAGAAAACGTGTTTATGCCATCTATATGAATGGTGCGGTGGAATTGTTAGACCATACCAGCAAGAAGTCTGTTCAACCTGGTTGTACCATCGTGGTGCCATCTAAGAAACAGAAGAACAAGATGACGACAGCGGAGTACGCAGCTATGGGTACATCAGCTGCATCTATAGCCACAATGATGGTGACAATTGCTAACATTTTGAAATGATGATTGTTATGGGTGATAGATACGATTTCTTGATTGTTGGCACGGGACTCTTTGGGGCTGTCTCCGCCTACCTCTTGAAGAAAAAGGGTTATTCTGTACTTCTGATAGACAAGCGCAATCACATTGGTGGTAATGTCTATACAGAGAAGGTGCGTGGTATCAATGTCCATAAGTATGGGGCGCACATCTTCCATACGGGCAACAAAGAAGTCTGGAATTTCGTAAATAGTTTCGTGGAGTTCAACCGCTATACAAACTCTCCTGTGGCCAACTACAAAGGCAAGCTCTACAATTTGCCTTTCAATATGAACACCTTCTATCAGATGTGGGGTGTGAAGACCCCCGAAGAAGCACGTGTCAAGATTGAGAGTCAGAAGAAAGACTATCACATTGACAATCCGAAGAATCTGGAGGAACAGGCAATTAGTTTGATAGGGAAGGATATCTACGAGGCACTCATCAAAGGCTATACCCAGAAGCAGTGGGGAAGGAAATGTACAGAACTTCCTGCATTCATCATCAAGCGCTTGCCTGTACGCTTCACGTTTGATAACAACTACTTCAACGATAAATATCAAGGTATTCCAGAAGGAGGTTATACCGCACTTATCGAGAAGATGCTTGAAGAATGCGATGTGCGCCTCGGCATTGATTACTTTAATCAAAAAGAAAAACTGGACGCATGTGCTGACAGAGTCATCTACACTGGTGAGATTGACCGTTACTTCAATTATGAGTATGGTCATCTTCAGTATCGTACCGTATCCTTCGAAACCGAGATATTGGAAGGTGTGGCTAACTATCAGGGTAATGCCGTCATCAACTACACCGACGCAGAAACACCCTATACCCGTATCATCGAACACAAGCATTTTGAGATGTTTGGCGAGGAACTCACAGAAAGCCCCGACACGGTTATCTCACGTGAGTACAGCAAGGAGTGGCAACCAGGTGATGAACCCTACTATCCAGTCAACGACGACAAAAACTCCGAACTCTATGCCAAATACAAAGCCCTTGCAGATGCCCAAACCAAAGTCATCTTTGGTGGTCGTTTGGCAGAGTATAAGTATTACGATATGCATAAGGTGATAGAGCGG
>CADCQH010000142.1 GCA_902803605.1 uncultured Bacteroidales bacterium
TATATATATATAAATATATAAATAGGCCTATTTTTTGGGGTTTGCTAATACCCGAAAATGAACTGCAACGCTGCAACGCTGCAACGCTCGAAAAAAAAAAATTCAAAAATGCTGAAAAAATATCTACTAAAATTTGCATTTCTCAGAAAAAGTCGTAACTTTGCACCGAAATCGTAGAAAAGACATCTACCGACCCTCAAGCGTGGGAAACAGGACGGGAGAGTCCGACGAGGTAGCAAAAAACGCCCGATGGCTCCACTGCAGGGAGACGACGGCAAAGGGCAAGGGAAACGGCGGCAAAAGGGTGGATTGCCGACGGCAAACTTGAAAGGGCAAGAGGAAAGTACCATGAAAAGAGGGTGATTGTTGGGACACGGATAGCAAATAAAAAGCGTTTTGTTTTGCAGAGTGTTCGGCATTCACTACCTTTGCAACCAAATTAGTGGCAAAATGCAAAAGCATCTGATGATTCAACTGAAAGGACTCCACAAGACCTACCAGGGCGCACAACCCCTGCACGTCTTGAAGGGCATCGACCTCGACATCGAGGAGGGTGAGTTTGTGTCCATCATGGGTGCGTCGGGTTCGGGCAAATCGACTTTGCTGAACATCCTCGGCATCCTCGACGACTATGACGAGGGGGAATACACGCTCAACGGCACGCTCATCAAGAATCTGAGCGAGACGAAGGCGGCTGGCTACCGCAACAGCATGATTGGGTTCGTGTTTCAGTCGTTCAACCTCATCCCCTACAAGAATGCCTTGGAGAACGTCGCCCTACCCCTTTTCTATCAGGGTGTGAGCCGACGGAAGCGCAATGCGCTGGCGATGGAGTATCTGGACAAGGTGGGGCTTTGTGACTGGGCTGAGCATTTGCCCAACGAGATGTCGGGCGGTCAGAAGCAGCGTGTGGCGATTGCGAGGGCACTCATCACCCATCCTCAGATCATCCTGGCTGACGAACCTACGGGTGCACTGGACAGCCAGACGACCATCGAGGTGATGCAGCTGCTGAAGGAACTGAACGAGCAGGGGCTCACCATCATCGTGGTGACGCATGAGCAGGATGTGGCCAACCAGACGAACAGGATTATCAGGATTGTGGACGGGATGATAGTATAGGAATAAGATGCTGGACACGTTCAGGGAAATATTGGGGTCGTTGAGCCGAAACAAGTTGCGTTCGGTCGCTACAGGATTCGCTGTGGCTTGCGGTCTTTTTCTGATTATCATCCTGCAGGGCACGAGCAACGGCATCATCCACACGTTCGAGCAGGCCAGCAGGGGCTTCTCGTTCGATGCCATCCATGTGTTCCCAGGCATGACCTCGCAGCCTTATCACGGCATTGAGGAGGGAAGGCGCATCAAGTTGGACGACACGGACAGCGAGGCGACGATGAGTTCGTTCCCTGATGAACTGAGCATGGCGATGGCTCAAATCAGCCATACAGCCACTTCGGCATCCTTCGGCAAGAACAACCTGAGCAATGTCTCCCTGCAGGGTGCTCAACCTGCCACGCAACAGATGGAAGCCGTGCAGCTGCTGGAGGGACGCTTCATCAACAACATCGACCTCAGAGAGGAGCGCAAGGTGGTTGTCATCAGCGATGAGAATCGGGAAGACCTCTTCAAGCAAGGGATGAGGGCCATCAACCAGCAGGTGCGCATCGACGGCATCCTGTACACGGTGGTGGGCATCTACAAGGACGACGGCATGATGAGCGGCAACGACTTCTACGTCCCCTTCACCACCCTCAAGACCATCTATGGCAAGGGCTACGACATCGACCAGCTGCAACTGAAGGCGAAGAGCCTCGACACGGAGGAGAAGAACGACGCCTTTGAGGTGGCCTTCCGCAGGATGATGGGAGCCAGGCACGAGTTCGCTCCTGACGACAAGTCCGCCCTCTGGATTTGGAACTCAGCCAGCCAGAATGCCGACATGAAGAAGGCTGAGGACATCCTCCACACCTCATTCTGGATATTAGGTCTGCTGACCCTGCTGAGCGGCATTGTGGGCGTGAGCAACATCATGCTCATCTCCGTGAAGGAGCGCACCCACGAGTTTGGCATCCGCAAGGCGATTGGCGCCACTCCCTGGAACATCATCAGCATGGTGGTGCTCGAAAGCATCGTCATCACCACCCTCTTCGGCTATGTCGGCATGTTGCTCGGCATCTTCTTCTGCGAGGGGATGGATTACTACTACGGCAACCAGACGGTGGACGTGGGCTTCTTCCAGTCCTCCATCTTCGTTGACCCGACGGTGGATGTGAGCACCTGCATCGAGGCGACCGTCGTGATGGTCATAGCAGGAGCGCTGGCTGGCTTCTTCCCTGCCAGCAAGGCCGCCAGGGTGAAACCCATTGAAGCCCTGAGAGGATGATGGAGGGGAGGCAATCGAACGGAAGGATGACAACCAACATAGAAGACTGACAACCTATATAAAAAGATGAAACTGAGATTTGACAGCGACCAATGGGAGGAGATATTCAGTTCCCTCGCCCGCAACAAGACCCGTACGTTCCTGACAGCGTTCGGCATCTTCTGGGGCGTGTTCATGCTCCTGCTGCTGATGGGTGGCGGTCGAGGTCTGGAATCGACGCTTGCCAACAACTTCGCAGGGTTCGCCAACAACTCAGGCTTCATGATGTCAGCCCCCACCAGCGAGGCTTACAAGGGCTTCAAGAAGGGACGGATGTGGTCTATTGAGACCCGTGACGTGCAGCTGATTCGCTCCTCCGTGCCCGAACTGGAGATTGTGTCGCCCACCATCTCAAACTGGCGAGGTTCTGCCGCCTACGGCACCAACAAGTCGAGCGTGACCGTGAAGGGCGAGTACCCTGACGTGGACAAGATAGACGACCCCAAGATCAGGGCAGGACGAGGACTGAACGACGTGGACGTGAACAAGGCCAGAAAGGTGTGCACCATCGGAAGCCGCATCGTGGAGGAACTCTTCACCACTGACGAGAACGCCCTGGGCAAGTTCATCATCATCGACGGCATCCACTATCAGGTGGTGGGCATCAGCGGCAAGAGCGAAGGAGGTGTCAGCATCGGAGGCAACGCCACCACGACGGTGCACATCCCCTATACCACCATGCAGCACGCCTACAACAGAGGCAACAAGGTGGACGTCCTCTGCCTGACAGCACGTGAGGGCTACAAGATGTCAGACATCCAGAAGAAGGTGGAAGCGGTCGTGAAACGCATCCACACCATCCATCCAGACGATACGCAAGCCATCCTGACGGTAAATGCTGAAGCCATCTTCTCGATGATTGACACGCTGTTTCAGGGCGTCAGCATCCTGGTGTGGCTGATAGGCCTGGGCACCCTCTTCTCTGGTGCCATCGGCGTGAGCAACATCATGGTGGTGACGGTGAAGGAACGCACCACAGAGATTGGCATCCGTCGAGCCATAGGCGCCACTCCCACCGACATCCTGATGATGATCATGAGCGAAAGCATCGTGCTCACCTTTGTGGCCGGCATGAGCGGAATGACCTTCGCCGTGATGGTCTTGAATCTGGTGGAACACGGGTTGGCAGACGACACCTCTGGCGCCACCTTCCAGATTTCCTTCTTCATCGCCATCGGCGCTGCCACCTTGCTGGCGCTGCTGGGGGTGCTGGCAGGATTGGCTCCCACCATCAGGGCACTGGCCATCAAGCCTGTGGATGCGATAAGGGATGAGTAGGAGTTGCGGCAAAACCGCAACAGACTGTGGTGAAAGGACAGACAACAAAAAAAATACACAATATGAAGAAGTTTTTCAGATGGGCAGGTATCGCCCTCATTGCAGCAGTGTTCATCGGCACGTTCGTCTTTCTTTATCAGAAGTCAGCGCCGAAAGTGACCACCTACGAAATCAATACGGCGAAAGTCCTCGACATTGAGAAGACCACCATCATCACGGGCAAGATTGAGCCACGTGACGAGGTGAACATCAAGCCACAAATCTCAGGCATCATCACGGAACTCTACAAGGAGGCTGGCGATATGGTGAAGAAGGATGAGGTGATAGCCAAGGTGAAGGTCATCCCAGACATGTCGAATCTCAGCAACGCAGAGAACCGTGTGAAACTGGCACAAATCACCCTCAAGCAGGCTCAGACGGATTTCGACCGCATGAAGAACCTCTATGACGAGAAAGTGGTCAGCGCTGAAGAGTATGAGAAGGCTGAGGTGGCGCTGAAGAACGCCAAGGTGGAAATGGCGAATGCGAAGGACGGACTCAACATCGTCAGGGACGGCATCTCGCTGAGCAATGCACAGATGAGCACCACCCTCATCCGTTCGACCATCGACGGACTGGTGCTCGATGTGCCTGTCAAGGTGGGCAACTCGGTCATCCTCAGCAACTCCTTCAACGACGGTACCACCATCGCCACCGTCGCCAACATGCAAGACCTCATCTTCAGAGGAAAGATTGACGAGACGGAGGTGGGCAGAGTGACGACGGACATGCCTGTGGAAATCACCGTAGGTGCCATCCAAGACCTGAAACTCAATGCCGTTCTCGAATACATTGCCCCCAAGGCCGTCGAGGAGAATGGCGCCAACCTCTTCGAAATCAAGGCAGCCATCCAACTGCCAGAGAACGTGCAGATTCGTGCAGGATACAGCGCCAATGCCGAAATCGTGCTGGAACGTGCCACAAAGACCATCTGCGTGCCAGAAGCATCGCTGGAGTTTGTGGGCGACTCCACCTACGTGTATGTGCTCACAGACTCCACTTCATCCACCCAGAAGTTTGAGCGCCGTCCTGTCGTGACAGGCACCAGCGACGGCATCAACATCGAAATCAAGAAGGGACTGGAAGCAGGCACGAAAGTGAGAGGAATCGAAATCATTGATAAAGAATAACCGGCTTATGAAACGCTCCCTTATATTAATAATGTGTACGCTGTCGGCCTTGTCCATTTCTGCCCAGACAGCACAATGGGACTTGCGTCAATGCATAGCGTATGCGATTGAGCACAGCATCAGCATCAAATTGCAGGAGAACAACGTAAAGAACCAAGAGGTTTCGCTCAGCACAGCCAAGAACAGCCGCCTGCCCAACCTGCAGGCATCAGCCAACGAAAGCTTTGGATTCGGACGAGGCCTGACCAGCAACAACACCTATGCCAATCGCAACACGCAAAGCACGTCGTTCAATCTGGGTTCTGACGTGCCCCTCTATACAGGTGGACAAATCTCCAACCAGATCAGGCAAAACAAGCTCAACCTGCAAGCAGCGCTGGCAGACCTCGACAAAGCCAAGGAGAACGTGAGCGTGCAGGTGGCATCAGCCTATCTCGAAGCCATCTATCAGAAAGACCTCGTGGAGGTGGCCAAAAACCAACTGGAACTGAGCCGAACCCAAGAACGGCGCATAGAACTCCTGCTCAGGAACGGCAAGGTGGCAGAGACGGACTGGGCAGAAGCCAAGGCACATGTGGCATCAGACGAACTGGCACTCACGCAGCAGCAGAACTCTGCCATGCTGGCTCTGCTCGACCTCTCCCAACTGCTCGAACTCCCCACTCCGGAAGGTTTTGACATTCAAAAGCCTGAAAGCTTTGAACCTGCCAACGTGACGCTTGCCATGCCAGAAGCCATCTATACCGAAGCCCTCAACATCAAGCCACAGATTCAGGCAGGAAAGCTGAACGTGCAGAGTGCAGAAAAAGGGGTACGCATAGCACAGGCAGGACACTACCCTTCCCTCCATTTCTCGGCAGGCATGGGCAGCAACTACTACAAGACCTCCGGCTTTGGAGCCGATTCGTTTGGCAAGCAAATGGAAGACAACTTCAACCAGTCTCTGGGCATATCGCTGGCAGTGCCCATCTTCAACCGCTATGCCACCAGAAACGCAGTCCGTCAAGCCCGTCTGCAGGTTGCAGCCCAACAACTGCAACTGGAAAACACCCAGAAGGAACTCTACAAGGAAATCCAGCAGGCCTACTACAATGCGTTGGCCGCCCAGAAGCAATGCCTCAGCAGCGATGCAGCACTCGCCGCTTCGCAAACGTCCTTCAACCTGATGCAGAAGAAATATGAGAACGGGAAAGCAACGGCAACAGAATATCAAGAATCCAAGACAGCCCTCCTAAAGGCTGAATCAACAGCCCTCCAGGCACGCTACACGTTCCTGTTCCGTCAGAAAATCTTAGAGTTTTATAGAGGTACATCCTTCTGACAGAGATGACTGCACGACAGCCAACCCTACAGAAATGCGACAAAATTCACCCCTAAACAAAGATTCTATGACAAAATGCGTGAGTATTAACGGATTTATTTGTAACTTTGCACCGTTTTTGACTCAAAACATGGTAAAAAGATATTGTCATGAATAAGATTATTAAGAAAGAGCAGTTCAGCGAGAAGGTCTTCAAATTGGTTGTTGAAGCTCCTCTCATTGCTAAATCCCGTAAAGCGGGGCACTTCGTAATTGTCCGTGTCGGCGAACAAGGCGAACGTATGCCACTCACCATTGCAGACAGCGACATCGAGGCTGGCACCATCACGCTGGTGGTTCAGAAGGTGGGCTATTCATCCACCAAACTTTGCAACCTCAACGAAGGCGACTACATTACTGACGTAGTGGGACCTCTGGGTCAGGCTACCCGTATCGAGAAATTCGGCACGGTCGTATGTGCCGGTGGTGGTGTTGGTGTGGCTCCCATGCTCCCCATCATCAAGGCATTGAAAGCAGCCGGCAACAAGGTCGTGTCTGTTCTGGCTGGCCGTACGAAGGAACTGATCATCCTGGAAGATGAGGTTCGCAAGCACTCTGACGAGGTCATCATCATGACGGACGATGGCTCATACGGACAGAAAGGCGTGGTGACCGTCGGCATTGAGCAGGTCATCCAGCGTGAGAAGGTGGACAAGTGCTTCGCCATCGGTCCTGCCATCATGATGAAGTTCTGCTGTCTGCTTACCAAGAAATACAACGTACCTACGGACGTATCTTTGAACACCATCATGGTGGACGGAACGGGTATGTGTGGTGCCTGCCGTATCACGGTAGGTGGCAAGACAAGATTTGTCTGCGTGGATGGCCCTGAGTTTGACGGCCATGAGGTGGACTTCGACGAGATGTTCAAGCGTATGGGTGCGTTCAAGCCACAGGAACTGGAGGAGATGAAGAAGTTGGAAGAGCATGTGGAAGGTGTGGCTGCAGCTCCAAAGAAGGAGGCTGCCGTTGATGCATCTGGCATGACCACCGACACTCCCCTTTCTGAACTGACAGACCGCAATGCAGCATGGCGCAAGGAAGTGTTTGGCAGCATGAAGGCTAAAGAAAGAGGTGAAATCGAACGTTGCGTGATGAACGAACTTGACCCTGTCTATCGTGCCACCACTCGTACAGAGGAAGTGAACCAGGGTCTGACTGTCGAACAGGCTCTTACTGAATCAAAGCGTTGTCTTGACTGTGCCAAACCTTCTTGTATGGAGGGTTGCCCTGTCAGCATCAATATACCATCATTCATCAAGAACATCGAGCGTGGCCAGTTCCTTGAAGCAGCCAAAGTGCTCAAGGCAACAAGCGCCCTGCCTGCTGTCTGTGGACGTGTATGTCCTCAGGAGAAGCAATGCGAGAGCAAGTGTATCCACGTGAAGATGGGTCACAAGCCTGTGGCAATCGGCTATCTGGAGCGTTTCGCAGCCGACTTCGAACGTCAGTCAGGCAAGATGGCACTCCCTGAGTGCGCTCCCAAGAACGGCAAGAAGGTGGCTATCGTAGGTTCTGGTCCTGCCGGTCTCTCTTGTGCAGGCGACTTGGCAAAGGCTGGCTACGATGTGACTGTATTCGAAGCGCTGCACGAAATTGGTGGCGTGCTCAAGTATGGTATTCCAGAGTTCCGTCTGCCAAACGCCATTGTAGATGTTGAAATCGAGAACCTCCGCAAGATTGGCGTGAACTTCGTGAAGGACTGCATCGTGGGCAAGACCATCACCATCCAGCAGTTGGAAGAAGAAGGATACAAAGCCATCTTCGTGGCTTCAGGCGCAGGTCTTCCTAACTTCATGGGCATCCCAGGGGAAAACAGCGTAGGCATCATGTCATCCAATGAATACCTCACCCGTGTGAACCTCATGGACGCTTCGAACCCTGCATCAGACACGCCTATCGTAAGAGCCAAAAGCGTGATGGTTGTCGGTGGTGGCAACACGGCCATGGACTCTTGCCGTACAGCCAAGCGTCTGGGTGCAGAACACGTATTCATCGCATACCGTCGTTCTGAGGCAGAAATGCCTGCACGTGTGGAAGAGGTGAAGCATGCAAAGGAAGAGGGAATCGAGTTCCTCACGCTTCACAATCCTATCGAATACATCTCTGACGAGAAAGGCAACGTGACCCAGGTGAAGCTGCAAGTGATGGAACTGGGCGAGCCTGATGCTTCTGGCCGTCGCTCCCCTATCCCTGTGGAGGGCAAGATTGTCACTCGTGACATCGACATGGCCATCGTGGCTGTAGGCGTATCACCTAACCCACTCGTTCCTAAGTCTGTGGAAGGTCTTGAACTGGGTCGCAAGAACACCATCGCCGTGAACGACCAGATGCAGTCAAGCATTCCAACCATCTTTGCTGGTGGTGACATCGTACGTGGTGGTGCTACCGTCATTCTCGCCATGGGTGATGGCCGCAAGGCTGCAGCAAACATCGACGAGATGCTCAAGGCACAAGGATAAGACATCCAAACACATAATCATGAAGGTGGACATTCGCAAGAGAGTGCCCACCTTTTTTGTGTTTTCTGTTAAAAACTGACAAAAAGTCATTGCCATATAGAAAATAATCGCTAATTTTGTCACGATTTTGAAGAATCGAAGGAAAAGACATGGACGAGAAAACTATACAGCAGGTAAAGCAACGATATGGCATCGTGGGAAACTATGAGGGGCTGAACCGAAGCATCGATGTTGCCATTCAAGTGGCGCCGACAGAATTGTCAGTACTCATTAACGGCGAAAGCGGTGTGGGTAAAGAGATTCTGCCCAGAATCATTCATGACCACTCGACACGAAAGCACAACAAGTATTTTGCCATCAACTGCGGCGCCTTACCTGAAGGAACCATAGATTCTGAATTGTTTGGTCACAAGAAGGGCGCCTTCACCAGCGCCTTGGATGACCGTGAGGGCTATTTCAGCGTGGCGAACAAAGGAACGCTGTTTCTGGATGAGGTCGGAGAACTGCCATTGACCACCCAGGCACGTCTGTTGCGTGTGCTGGAGACAGGCGAGTACATCCGTGTGGGTGAAAGCGAGGTGAGAAAGACGGACGTGAGGATTGTGGCTGCCACCAACGTGAACATGCAGAAAGCCATTCGTGAGGGTAAGTTCAGGGAAGACCTGTATTACCGTCTAAACACCATTCCCATCAGCATACCTCCTTTGAGAGAACGAGGCAGAGACATTGAATTGCTGTTCAGGAAGTTTGCCTACGACATCTCACAGAAATACCGTATTGAGCCAGTGCGACTGACAGAAGATGCACGTGAACTCCTGCTCAAGTACAAATGGCCTGGCAATATCCGCCAGATGCGCAATCTGGTGGAACAAATCAGCATCATCAGTCAAGAAAGGGAAATCACTTCTGATATTCTGAGAAGTTATGGCGTGACGGACGACTCGTTGGGCGAGACGGGGTTGGTGCTTCATGGATCCAACCGTATGGAACGCCCCATTGAGCCACACAGTTACGAGAAAGAACGTGACATGCTGTTTCAGTTGCTGTCAAGCATCGGTAAGGAGGTCAAGGATTTGAAGGAACTGGTACACAGAAATCTGGATGACATACAGAACATTCCCACCAACCCCTATGGCTTATATGAAAAGAAGGAAGAATTGAGACCTTCCGTTTCCTATGGGAATCCATCTGTCATTCAGCAATCCAAGCCCTACATCGTAGATAAACCGGCATACCAGCCACAGGGCAACGTGTCCTATCCACAGCATATTCAGGAGGTTGACGTCGAGCCGATTGAAGAGACCCACTTGTCGAACAAGGAACTGATGAAAAAGAATATCATCGAATCGTTGAAGCGCAACAATGGCAACCGCAAGAAGACGGCGACGGAACTGGACATTTCAGAACGGACGCTGTACAGAAAAATCAAGGATTACGGATTAGACATCAAGGGGGATATTAGAGATTAGAAATAAGGGATGAAAGCAAGATGAGAAGACTTACCTTCATATTAGGGTTATTGCTGGTGAACATATTAGTATCGTGCACTATCAGCTACAAATTTACGGGCACAAGCATAGACTATACCAAAATCAAAACCATCAGCTTGGATAAATTTCCTATTCGAGCCAATTATGTGTGGAGTCCAATGGAGTCGATGTTCTACAACTCAATCAGCGACCTCTATGCACAAAAGACAAAATTGAAGGTGTTAAAACGTGACGGTGACCTGCAATTGTCAGGCGAGATTGTCGAATACAGCCAAACCAACAAGAGCGTAGGTTCAGAAGGATATTCGGCACAGGTGCAGTTAAAGATTGTCGTGAATGTAAGGTTCGTCAACACGAAGAAACATGAGGATGACTTCGAACAGCGTTTCAGTGCAACGACAGAATATGACTCGTCCAAGCAGCTTGCATCCGTACAGGAAGAACTGGTACAAGAAATGATTAACGATATTACTGACCAGATATTTAATGCAACAGTATCTAAGTGGTAAACAACTAATTAACAAAATCCTTTAAAGAAGATGATTAATATAAGAGAACTCCTGGAAGACCCTTCAAAACTCAATGCCGAAACCCTGCCTGAACTGAAAGCGTTAGTACAGAAATACCCTTTCTTTCAGGTAGTGCGCCTGCTCTATATTTCCAATCTGTACAAATTGCATGCACAGGATTTTGGAGCCGAATTGAGAAAGGCGAGTTCTTTCGTTCCTGACCGCACAGCCCTTTTCGCCTTAACAGAGGGGGTCAACTATACCTTGCAGACTCACAGCAATAACATTAGCATAGAAACAGAAGGTGACGCCAACAGAACCACCTCACTCATCGACAGATTCCTGAGCGTAGGAGGAATTGAGACTCCAGAAGATGCCGGCACCACAAAAGAACAACCTTCTCTGATTGACCTGACCAAAGATTATGCCACATACCTCATGCAACAAGAAGGAAAGGCTGAGGAAGATGAACATGAAAAGACCCCAAAACTCAAAGGTGCCGACCTGATTGACAATTTCATCGAAGAAACAAAAGGCAAGCAACGCATGGATATCCCAAATGTGGGCGATGGAGACGACTACGAATTCACTTCGCCTGAGTTTTCTGTAGAAGAAGAGGATGTTTATACGGAAAGTATGGTCAACATATACATAAAACAGGGCAGATATCAGCAAGCTTTAGAAATATTACGCAAGATTTCTTTGAATAATCCAAAAAAAAGTTCTAACTTTGCAGCGCAAATCTATCTGCTGGAGGTTCTCTTGAA
>CADCQH010000143.1 GCA_902803605.1 uncultured Bacteroidales bacterium
GATGGGTGAGTGGCTGAAACCACCAGTTTGCTAAACTGACGTACGGGTTACCGTACCGGGGGTTCGAATCCCCCTCCTTCCGCAAAAGGGGTAGTCGACAAGGCTACCCCTTTTTGATTATATCAGAAATTATAATTGATGGTGTTCATCTGATGATGCTTTATGAGCTTTGGTCAGAAGGAAACGTTTGACCAACTCTTTCTTCTTTTCCTCTGTCACGTTTGCCAATCCAGCCGTTGTCAGGAAGTCATGTTCGGGCGTTCCTTTACGGATGATGAATTTCAATTCTTTCCCGTCTACAGAGGCCAAAAGGAGGTAGTTGCCTTTGAACTGCTGCTCCAGATGGAAATCGGTCACTTGATGGCCGTCAACAGACATGATTGATGCCTGGCTCTCCGTTTCCCATAGCTTCCATGCTTTCAGATGGTCAACTATGGTTTTTTCAACTCGGCCAATCCATTCATCTTTCATTCCGTTCTTCTCTGCCAACCCACGGAATTTGCAGAGGGCAGTAGCGACCTTTCGGATGATGTTGTCCGGCATACGGATTCCACATTCTGACGCAAAGGAGAGTACATCCTCACGGCTAATGTCTTGCAGTTTTCCTCCAATCATCAGACAATGCTCCTTATTGGGGAGGAAGCCTCCTGTGTCGAAGATGTAAGTCATGTCGTAAGCCGGAGCAAGTCTCCATGTGCCTTTCCTGTCCATCACGAAGGTGAAGTTCTTGTTATGGTCATCCGTGTTGTTGGCAAGGATGTTGAACACCATCCTGCGGAACACTTCCTGACAATCCGTTTCGGGCAGATGTAGTTTTCTGCATACAGTGAGCATGTTCTCATAGCTGTTTGCATCAGGATCCATGGCTGCCAAGGTCTGAGTGTGGAGCTTGCCTGACTGGTCACGGTCAAAACGTCTGGTCAGGAAATGCCTCGTGCCTTCCACTTCCAGCAGACGGGATTCCATCATGTTGATTCCAGCCTCCACGGCCATTTCATAATAGGTCTGCTCCAGTTCTGCCAATGAACGTTCCTTGTTGCCGAACTTCAACAGGTAATATTCATAGTCGGCATCTGTTTCTATCTGCCCGGATCTGATTTCACCTGTTTCTCGACTGATGGCAATGATGCCCTTTGGCTGACGTCCACCAGCAGAGGTGCCGACAGCAATTAAAGACTGCATGGTCAGTGTCTCTTCAGGCAAAATGTTCACTCCTTCCCGCTCTTCAACGATCTTCTGGGCAAGGCCTGCCAATGCCTTGATGTCAATCTTGTCAGACGAAATGCCACGAGCCACTTCTGGTACGAACTCCAAAGCACCCATGCCTCGCTTACCGATGAAAGCCAGTTTCTCCAGGGGAGTGACGTTTCTGTCGGTTATGCGCTGTTCCTTACGCCATTGTTCAAACAATTGATTGCCCCAGGAGTCGGGTAGGGAATCAGCAATAAAAGATGGCAACTTTTGATAAATACGCTCTGACTCTCCAAAAATTGCCCGTGTACTCATTGGGCTATGGATGGGGGCAACAATAGGAGCTACATCGAGGTTGCCTCGAAGGAAATCTGGGTTATAGTTGAAATAGGACAATTTTCGACTCTCGTGCCATGCAAGGCGTCCAATCTCTTCACCCCACAGGAATACTTTCAGAAACTCTTTCATGACTCAGTCTTTTTATGGCGCACACGTTGTGCTTTCTTGTTATTGTCATTATATAAATAGGGGGATTCGGGCTGTTCGGGCATCAAGTCATCCAAGCCATTGATACATCCCACAGCTTTCAGCAACAACAGAAAAGTACCCAAAGAGATATTGTTGGACAGACCATTCTCAAATCGCTGAATGGTCGGAATGGTAAGACCGGTCGCTTCGGCTATTTCTTTCTGCGTCATGTTCGTCCGCAGACGATAATCCTTGAAGCGATGTCCAAGCATACGCACCAATTCTGGGGCTGAATAGTCAAAAAAGTCATTCATATATAACTTAAATTAAATTTATATTTACGTGCAAATTTTGTTGATAAAACAAAATGTAATTTAATTTATTTTTGCAAAAGTATGGCTTTCCTTTTAATCAACCAAGAGAATCTCGATAAAAATGCTATTTTCATTGTTTTTTTACTAATACAGCTGTCAAACTCATGGTTCCAATATGAATTCCACTTTCATTTGAAAAATGGATTCAAAACGACTCTTCCACTCCTTTATCCTGTCACCGCACTCTGAATAGGGAGATGAAAAGACGATCACTCCTTCTCTTGTTGTTATGGTCATAGTTTTGAAATACATTTGGTAAAGCTTCATGTCCACAATCTTAAAGATTCTTTCTTTGATGGCAGATTCTTCTTTTTCCTGAACAAGAGATGGAGTAGGGGAAGCAGCAGTTTTTTTATTCCCTTTGGGGGTTCTTCTTGATCGATGATCCAGCTCCTTATAGTGAATCACATCATTGAACAACCCCACTCCGATGTCTGTCGGAATGGGGTTGTTGCTTTTTTCTAAATATGTGGTATGATTTAGTATGTGCGGTAGAGAAGCCAAGCGTCGGGGTAGGTGCCGCGAAGCTGGTCGCGAGATTTTACTGCTGAGGCACGGTCATCGAAGGATGATGCGATGACGCGGTACATGCCTGTCTCTGGATTCTGTGCCACTTGGGCTGAGTAGCCTTTGCCGACGAGGGTGTTGCGGAGGTTGTTGGCGTTGTCAACATTGCTGAAGGAACCGCATACGACATTGAAGGCTTTGAGAGTGCCGCCGTTCATGACAGTAAGGCGCTCCTGACGGTCGTTCTCTGTGTTGGCTGCTGTGGTGACTGGGGTCGTCACAACGGGAGTCACAGATACGGGAGCTGTCTCCACTTGGTCAGCTACTCTTGTTTGGGCCATCTCTTGTGCTTTGGCTTTTTCATAGGCCTTCTTGTAACTGCTTTCAGATGACTTACATGAAACGAAGGCAAGGGCTGCAACGAGTGCTAATCCCATAAAAATGCTTTTTTTCATACTTTTCTCGATTTACAATTAGATGATTGAATGAATGTCTTTTATTAGCCACAAAGTTAGGGCATATTTGGCAGATTACAAAAGAGATGTGTGCAAAAAAAAGTTAAACACTGCAAAATGTGTTGGTTTTTGCCGATAATATCCTATCTTTGCCACCGAATTTCGTGGAATTAACATTATTTATCAACCTATAAAATGACTGAAGATTATGACAAAAGGTGATGGTTTTGCTTTGGCTGCCGCTTTTGTGGGCGGTGCTATTGCAGGGGCGGCTATCGGTCTTCTTTTTGCTCCTGAAAAAGGTGAAGACCAGCGTGCTAAGATCAAGGAAGCTCTTGAGAAGCGTGGTATTAAGCTGGACAAGGAGGCTTTCGAGAATCTGGTGGATGAAATCAAGAACATCGGCAGAAAGCGCGAGTGTGTGCCTGCTGAGGATTTCGATGCCGAATAAGTGTTGACTCATGGGGGCATCCAATAGAGTGACTGATGACTTTCGCAGGTTAGCCTACCGTGTGGAGCGTTATCTGCGTCTGGAGGCGACGGAGCGTCTGACGGTGGTGACCACGTATGTGGTGCTGGCTGCTGTCGTGCTGGCTCTGGCGACGAGTGCCATCTTCTTCTTGAGCACAGGTACCGTGAAGGCTTTGACCCTGTGGACAGAGAACGAGATGCTGAGCTACTATATCGTGGGTGGCTTCTTGGTGCTCCTCATCGTGCTGGCGTTCTTGCTGAGGAAGCCGCTGATTGAGAATCCGTTCGTGAAGATGTTCAGCGAGCAGTTGCTGAATGTGCCAACGTTGACGGAGCAGATGCTGAGCAAGAACCACAAGGATGAGCAAATCAGAAAACTGGCGGAGAGTCTTGTCCGTGAATTGGACGACTATGATGAGGAAGGAGGCGAGGTATGAGCAGAAAGTACTATTATGACTCGCTGGAGGAACTCCGCAGCGAGAAGGAGTATGCCAGGCGGCAGATAGACTACGGCGTTAACCGGCTGAAGAATGATGTTGCCGACTATTTTGTGTATCATCCCGAGAACATCTTCCTTGAGTCTTCCAATAAGGTGATGAACTACGTGGGTTATGCCATTTCTGCCTATAAGACGGCAACGGCTTTCCGTACGATGTTTGGTTTCTTTTCAAAGAAAAGGAAATAACTGACGAAAAACTGATTCAAAAGCGCCCGTAATTCACTTTACGAGCGCTTTTATTTTGTCATGCCGAGGAAAAGTGTTACCTTTGCATCTGATTTCGGATTTAAGAAAGAGAGAGAAATGAATGAGCAGTATTCGTCAGCATTGTTGGAACGTGCTGTGGATGAGTTTTCGAAACTGCCAGGTGTCGGGCGCAAGACAGCGATGCGGCTGGTGCTGCACATGCTGCGCTTGGATGTCGGCAAGGTGGATGCTTTCACGGATGCTGTCTCGACTTTGTGCCACGAGGTGCACTACTGTGAGGTGTGCCACAATATCAGCGATGAGGATGTATGCCAGATTTGCGCCAATCCGAATCGTGACAGTTCCACCATCTGTGTGGTGGAGAATGTGCAGGATGTGATGGCCATTGAGCAGACGCAGCAGTATCATGGGATGTATCATGTGCTGGGTGGTGTCATTTCGCCGATGGATGGTGTCGGACCGAGTCAGTTGGAGATTGACAGTTTGACGGAGCGTGTGGAGCAAGGGGGAGTGGATGAGGTGATTTTTGCTTTGAGCTCGACGATGGAGGGGGATGCCACCAACTTCTACATCTACCGCAAATTGTCGAAATATCCAGATTTGAAACTGACGGTGTTGGCGAGGGGTATGAGCATCAACGATGAACTACAATACACGGATGAGGTGACGCTGGGACGTTCGTTGGTGAACAGAGTGCCGTTTAGGGTTTAGAGTTGAAAGACCCTAACGTTAACGCTAACCCTAACTAACCATGCGGGGTGTGAGTTTAGAGTTTAGAGTTTAGAGTTGAATGGTGGAGAGGAGTGTGAGTTGAAAAGGACTATTATAAAGATTATGGTAAAATATATACAAAAACTATTGAGGATTTTGCGAATTGAGATGGCGGTTGTGGGGCTGATTGTTGTGGCTGTTGTCGTGTTGGGAGAGTTGGACGTGATTCCAAATGGATGGGTGGCTCCTCAGTCCTCTGAGGAAACAAGGTTGAACATCGCTGTCGTAGTGCTGACGATTGTGGGCATTCCTTTGGCTATTCGCCTGTTCACGTTGAACACCACTAAAGGATTGCGTCGGATGAACAATGATGAGGCATTGGCGTCATATCATATATGGAGTGTCGTGAGGTTAGGCATTCTGTGCATCGCAGCTGTGTCAGGCGTGATAGTTTATTATCTTGCCACCAGCGTGAGTGCAGTGTTTTGTTCCTTGATTGCTTTGGCGGCTATCATCTATTGCTGGCCGTCTGAGACAAAAATTGCTTCGTATCTGGAAGAAGTGAATAACGAATAGATGAAACTCTCCATAGTCATAGTCAATTACAATGTCCGCTTTTATCTGGAGCAGTGCTTGCTCTCGGTGGAGAAGGCGTTGACGGGTGTGGGCGGTGAAGTGTTTGTGGTTGACAACAACAGCACCGATGACTCGGTATCGTACCTGAAGGGACGGTTCCCGTGGGTACGTTATATAGAGAATAAGGAGAATGTGGGTTTTTCCCGTGCCAACAACCAGGCGCTGAGAGAGGCGAGGGGAGAGTATGTGCTGTTGCTGAATCCTGACACGTTTATTGGTGAACGTACCTTGAGGGAGTGCATAGACTTTATGGACAAGAACCCGAAAGCTGGTATGTGTGGCGTCGGCATGTTGAAGGTGGATGGCTCTTTTGCACCAGAATCCCGTCGAGGTGTGCCTACTCCTTTTGTGGCGTTCTGCAAGATGACCGGATTGGGCTCTCTGTTTCCCAAGAGCCGTTTGTTTGGCAGGTATTATATGCAGTATCTGAATAAGCAATCCATCAATCCGATAGAGATAGTGAGTGGTGCGTTCATGTTCATCCGAAAGGAGGCGTTGGACAAGGTGGGGCTGCTGGATGAGGCGTTCTTTATGTACGGTGAGGATATTGACTTGAGTTATCGTGTGCTGAAAGCGGGTTATCAGAACTACTATATCCCGACCCAGATTCTGCACTACAAGGGTGAAAGTACAAAGAAAGATTCACTGAAGTATGTGAATGCCTTCCATAAGGCGATGGTGATTTTCTTCAAGAAACACTTTGCACACTACAGCGCCATCTATTCACTGTTTATCACGCTGACGGTGATGATGAGGGGGACCATGTCATATATCATGCAGAAAGTGTATGCCTGCTCAAGGAAGAAGCCCAAAGTGGAACAACAGAAATTCCTGATTGTGAGCGATGGACGTAATCTTGATGACATGAAGAGCATTGCAGAGAAGCATCACTTCATGTATGATGTGTTCCATTCGAGATTGGGCGACATGCCCAGCACCGATGTGCTGTACAGGGATTATGACTATATTGTCTTCGACACGAGCCGTTACCCGTTCAGTTCCATTTTGGAGTTCTTCCGACACGATGAGCCTGCTCGTCATCGTCCCCGTATAGCCACTTACATCCCCTCGAACAAAGCCATTATGACATTTCAGGGAGTAATCAATTAGCGTAAAGCAATTCACAATAACCTCTGTCAGGTGTTTGAATAGGTTGTTGAGGACGAAAATACTAATAATAATTGAGTGTTAATTTATTAATGAATATAAAACAATAGACATATATGTTACGTATAGCAGTACAATCAAAAGGACGTCTCTTTGAGGACACGATGGATCTTCTGAAGGAGACAGGTATCAAGGTAAGTTCAAGCAAGCGCACATTGCTTGTTCAGGCATCCAATTTCCCATTGGAAGTACTTTTTCTTCGTGACGATGACATTCCTCAAACCGTTGCCGATGGTGTGGCTGATGTTGGCATCGTAGGAGAGAACGAGTTTGTGGAGCGCAACGAAAACGCTGATATCGTGAAGCGTCTGGGCTTTAGCAAGTGCCGTATTTCTTTGGCCATCCCTAAAGCGATTGACTATCCAGGCGTAGAATGGTTCAACGGCAAGAAGATAGCCACTTCCTATCCAGTCATTCTGAAGAAGTTCATGGATGAAAAGGGTGTGAAGACTGACATCCACGTCATTCAGGGTTCTGTGGAGATTGCACCAGGTATTGGTCTTGCTGATGGCATCTTCGACATCGTAAGTTCTGGCTCTACTTTGGTCAGCAATAATCTGAAGGAGGTGGAAGTGGTGATGCAGAGCGAGGCGTTGCTTATTGGCAACAAGAATCTTGACGAAGAGAAGAAGGCCGTTCTTGACGACCTCCTCTTCCGCATCAACTCTGTCCTCATCGCTGAAGACAAGAAGTATGTCCGCATGAATGCTCCTAAGGCACGTCTGGCAGAAATCGTGAAGGTGTTGCCTGGCTTAAAGAGCCCCACCATCATTCCTTTGGCCGATGAAGACTGGTGCTCTGTTCATGCTGTACTTGACGAGAAGCACTTCTGGGAGATAGTGGGACAGTTGAAAGCGCTTGGTGCTGAAGGAATATTGGTGACACCTATTGAAAAGATGATACTGTAATGAACATCATAAGATATCCTGATAAGGCGCAGTGGACGGCTTTGTTGGAACGTCCACATCGTGATGCCTCTGAATTGCGGGCTACCGTTCAGACGGTGCTCGATCAAGTGCGTCAGTATGGTGACTCGGCAGTGAAGGCCTTTGAAGAGAAATTTGATAAGGTCAGGCTTGAATCGTTGGCTGTCTCAGATGAGGAACTGACTGAAGCAGAGGCGCTGGTGTCGGACGAGTTGAAGGATGCCTTGAAGCTGGCACATGCCAATATCGAGAAGTTCCATGCTTCCCAAAAGTTTGAGGGAGAAAAGGTGGAAACGGCCCCAGGTGTTATATGTTGGCAGAAATCTGTGGCAATCGAGAAGGTGGGTCTTTACATCCCAGGAGGTACGGCTCCGTTGTTCTCGACGGTATTGATGCTGGCCACTCCTGCCAAGATTGCCGGGTGCAAGGAAATAGTGCTTTGTACGCCTCCTAATAGTGAGGGCAAGGTGAATCCTGCCATTCTGATGGCGGCAAAGGTGGCAGGTGTCAGCAAGATATTCAAGGCTGGTGGTGTTCAAGCCATCGGTGCAATGGCGTATGGAACGCAATCTGTGCCTAAGGTGAGCAAGATATTCGGTCCAGGCAATCAATTTGTGATGGCTGCCAAGCAGCAGGTGAGTTTGCATGAGGTGGCGATAGATATGCCTGCAGGTCCTTCCGAAGTGGCTGTGGTGGCAGATGAAACGGCCAACCCTGTGTTTGTGGCAGCAGATTTGCTCTCACAGGCAGAACATGGTGTTGACTCACAAGTGATTCTCATCACGACCTCGCAGGCGTTGGCTGAACAGGTGGATGCTGAAGTAGCACGCCAATTGGCACTTTTGCCCCGTAAGGATATCGCAGAAACGTCACTGCAATATTCCAAACTTATCATCGTGAAAGATATGGAAGAAGTGGTGGAAATGACGAACGAATATGCTCCTGAACATCTTATTCTTGCCGTGAAGGATTATATGTCCTTTGCCGATAGGGTGGTGAATGCAGGTAGTGTATTCTTAGGCAATTATTCTTGCGAGTCGGCTGGTGACTACGCTTCGGGCACTAACCACACTTTGCCCACTTCGGGTTATGCGAAGGCATACAGCGGTGTGAACCTTGATTCGTTCTGCCGCAAGATTACTTTCCAGGAATTGTCGGCAGAAGGCATACGTTCCATTGGTCGTGCTGTGGAACTGATGGCAGAGGCTGAGCAACTGGATGCCCACAAGAATGCAATGACAGTAAGATTACAATCATTATGAAACCACTTGAAGAATTAGTGCGTCCGAACATCTGGGCGCTCAAGCCATATAGTTGTGCCCGCGACGAGTTCAAGGGAGTGAAGGCTGATGCTTTCCTCGATGCCAACGAGAACCCATTCCCTAATGGTGTGAATCGTTATCCAGATCCTTTGCAGGAGGAACTGAAACAAGCCATTTCTCCCATGAAAAGGGTGCCTGTAGAAAACATTTTCTTAGGTAATGGCAGCGATGAGGCAATAGACCTCCCGTTCCGCATCTTTTGTCGTCCGGGTAAGGACAATGTAGTCGCCATCGACCCAACCTATGGCATGTATGAGGTGTGTGCCGATGTGAATGACGTCGAGTATCGCAAAGTGTCGTTGGATGAAAAATACGACCTCGATCCTGATGCGTTGCTCGCAGCGTGTGATGAGAATACAAGGATTATCTTTATCTGCTCGCCCAACAACCCGACGGGCAATGCTTTTCAGCGAGAGAAGATTGAGAAGGTCATCGAGACATTTCAGGGCATCGTCATCGTGGATGAGGCTTACAGCGATTTCTCTTCGCAGAGGCCTTTCCGTTTCGACATCCAGAAGTATCCCAATTTGATCGTTCTTGCCACTTTCTCTAAAGCATGGGGAGCTGCAGGCATCCGTCTTGGAATGGCTTTTGCAAGTACGGAAATCATCGGTCTCTATAACAAGGTGAAATATCCGTACAACGTGAATGTGCTTACCCAGAAGAAGGGTTTAGAAGTATTGGGTAACGTGACGCTCTTGCAACGCCATATCACCATGATTCTTGAGGAGCGACAGACGCTGATGCAGGCACTGTCCATTCTGCCTATCTGCAAGAAGGTGTATCCGACCGATGCCAACTTTGTATTGGTCAAGGTGACGGATGCTGATGGCATCTATAAGTATCTTGTGCAGAAAGGGGTGGTGGTGCGCAACCGCAATCGGGTGCATCTTTGTGGCGACTGCCTCCGCATTACTGTGGGCATCAAGGAAGAGAATACCAAGTTGCTCTCAGCATTAAGACAATACGTATAGAGTGCGATAAACGTATAGAAAGCGATAAAATCATAAGATATGAAGACTGCATTGTTCATAGATCGTGACGGCACCATTTTGGTGGAGCCAGCTGACGAGCAGATTGATTCCTTTGACAAATTTCAGTTTGTGCCGGGTGTTATCCGTAACCTGAACTTCATCCGCACCAAACTCGATTTTGAGTTTGTGATGGTCAGCAACCAGGATGGGTTGGGTACGGCTTCCTATCCAGAAACCGACTTTTGGCCCACGCACAACCTTATGCTCAATACGCTCAAGGGGGAGGGCGTCACCTTTGATGACATCCTCATCGACCGCTCTTTCCCTGCTGACAACTTGCCTACCCGCAAGCCCGGCACAGCCATGCTCACCAAATACATGACCGGCGAGTATGACCTTGCCAATAGTTATGTCATCGGTGACCGTGAGACAGACAAGCAGTTGGCAGAGAACCTCGGATGCAAGTACCTCATCTTGGGCGATAACGTGCAGTCGTGGGATGAAATTACCGAATTACTCTTTGCTGGCGAACGTACGGCATCCGTCCGTCGCACCACGAAAGAAACCGACATAGACATCAGCCTCAATCTCGATGGTACGGGTCAGTGCGACATCAGTACAGGTCTCGGTTTCTTCGACCACATGTTGGAACAGATAGCCAAACACGGTTCCATCGACCTCCGCATCCACGTCAAGGGCGACCTTAACGTCGATGAGCACCACACCATCGAGGACACAGGTATTGCTCTCGGTGAGTGCATCGCCAAGGCTCTTGGAGACAAACGAGGTATAGAGCGTTATGGATATACCTTGCCGATGGATGATTGCCTCTGTCAAGTGGCGCTCGATTTCGGAGGACGTGCCTGGCTTGTGTGGGATGCAGAATTCAAGCGTGAACGTGTTGGTGATATGCCTACCGAGATGTTCCTCCATTTCTTCAAATCTTTCAGTGATGCTGCCCGCATGAATCTTAATATCAAGGCTGAGGGCGACAATGAACATCACAAGATTGAGGGTATCTTCAAGGCACTTGCCCGCAGCATCAAGATGGCGGTCAAGCGCGATATCTACAAGTTCCAACTCCCTTCCAGCAAGGGCGTTCTCTAACTCCTTAAAGGTTGTTCTTTTTACCCTTATGGAGGGGTAATTACCCATGAATGTAATTATATGTACAAATTAAAATGCATCAGTAACCTCACGGCCACTGATGCATGAATGCTATGAAAAAACGAATGTCTAAATGATGAGCGGAAAACGAGACTCGAACTCGCGACCCCAACCTTGGCAAGGTTGTGCTCTA
>CADCQH010000144.1 GCA_902803605.1 uncultured Bacteroidales bacterium
ATTGGTGGTGTGGAGATTACGCCGATATATGGTGTGCAGGGTAACGAGGCTCATGACATCGCTTATCTTTCTCCCCGATGGATGCGGATGCTTCGGTATGTGGAGGAGCGTGGGACTGCGTTGGGCATTGAGACGAATATGGCGACGGGGACGGGGTGGCCGTTCGGCGGTCCATTGGTGACGAAGGAGGACGCTGCGAAGAAGTTGGTGTTTCAGACCGAAGCATCGGCATCTATTGGAGAGTCGGGACAGAAAGCCGTGGACATGGTGAAAGGCGTGATGGCCCTGACGGGTCAGAAGGTGAAACGTGCGGCTCCTGGTGGCGAGGGATTGGTGATTGATCATTTTGACCATGATGCTGTGGCGCATTATCTGGAGCGTTTCGATACGGCCTTTGCCCATCAGCAAGTGCCGTTTCCTCATACGATGTTCAATGACTCCTATGAGGTGTATGGGGCGGACTGGACGGAGCGGATGTATGAGGAGTTTGAGCGTCGGCGTGGATATGACCTCCGTCCTTATATATATATAATGTGTAAGAAAGATTCTCTGCGTACGGATGTTGACCGGCGCATCGTAAGCGACTATCGTGAAACATTGGGTGAACTGCTTCTGGAGAACTTCACTATGCAATGGACGGACTGGGCGCATCGTCATGGCAGCATCACGCGCAATCAGGCACATGGTAGTCCTGCCAATCTGCTGGATGTCTATGCTGCGGTCGATATTCCTGAGTGCGAGGGCTTCGGACTGAGTGACTTCGGCATCCGTGGTCTCCGCCGCGACCCGGGGTTCACGAAGAAAAACGACTCCGACATCTCCATGCTCAAGTATGCGTCCTCCGCCGCTCATGTGGCAGGAAAGCCCTTCACCTCTTCCGAGACATTCACTTGGTTGACGGAGCATTTCCGCACGTCGCTCTCCCAATGTAAACCCGACCTCGACCTCATGTTCCTCTCGGGTGTCAACCATGTGTTCTTCCACGGTTCCTGCTATTCTCCCAAGGATGAGCCTTGGCCAGGGTGGCGGTTTTATGCCTCGGTCGATATGACGCCCTACAATCCGCAGTGGGATGCCATGCCTGCTTTTTGCCGTTACATCAGCCGTTGCCAGTCCATGCTTCAGTGGGGCGAGCCCGACAATGATTTCCTTGTCTATCTGCCCTTCTATGATATGATTTACGAGCAGCCGGGCATGGTGTCGCTCTTCGACATTCATTCGATGGCTGAGCGGGCACCCAAGTTCATCCAGACCATCCAGACCATCATCCGCAGTGGGTATGATGTCGATTACATTTCCGACCGCTATCTGCTCACCGATGCTTATCGCCGCTACGACGCCGTCATCATTCCCGATGTCCGCTTCATGCCCGTGGCGACACTTAACCGCCTCCGTGCCATCGCCGCCGAGGGCAAGCGTGTCATCTTTGTAGGGCACTATCCCGAGAGTGTGCCGGGGCATGGACGTCTTTCCCGTGAGGCGGACGAGTTCGAGCGCGCCCTGACTGCCCTGAAGGAGCATTCCCTCCTTGCCCGTGACTATGCCGAGGCGCTTTCGATGGCGGGTGGACGCATTGAGGAGATGCGGACGGAGCACCACCTTTCCTGCATCCGCCGGACGAATCCTGACGGGCATCATTACTTTGTCAGCAATCTTACGCCCAACGATGTCGATGCCTTCGTCTCACTGGGCGTGGACTGTGCCGACGCCGTGTTCTACGACCCGATGACGGGCGCCGTCACCCGTCCCGAGCTTCGCGAGGGTAGGGTGCGCCTCCAGCTCGCCAGTGGCGAGAGCATCATCCTCCGCACGTTCGCCGATGCCGCTTCTCGTGCCGGGGAGACGCCTCCGCATGCCTACCGCAATGCCGTGCTCCGCGAGGAGGAACTCCGCTTCCGTGAACTCACTCGTCCGAAAGAGGCGGATGCAGACTTCCATCGTCGCTACGTTGCCGACTTCACCGTTCCGCGCATCGACGGTTCCCGATGGATGCTCGACCTGGGCGATGTGCGTGAGTCCGCCCGTGTCGTCCTGAATGGTCAGGAGGTCGGCACGCTGTTTGCCGTTCCCTTCCGATGCGACATCACGCCGTTCGTGAAGAAGGGGAAGAACACGCTTCGGGTCTATGTCACCAACCTTCCTGCCAACCGCATCGCGCAGATGGACCGCGACGGGGTGGAGTGGCGCCGCTTCAAGGAAATCAATGTCGTGGACCTCAACTACAAGACCACCCGCTACGACCAGTGGGAACCTGTCCCCTCGGGACTCCTCAGCCCCGTGCGGCTCACCATCTACAAGAAAGTTGGGGAAGTTGTCCACGGCGAGCAGAATTGACCCTCGATTCTGCAAAAAGTCGTCCACGGCGAGCAGAATTGACCCTCGATTCTGCACAAAGTTGTCCACGGTGTGCAGAACTGACCCTCGATTCTGCACAAAGTTATCCACGGTGTGCAGAACTGACCCTCGTTTCTGCACAAAGTTGTCCACGGTGTGCAGAACTGACCCTCGTTTCTGCACAAAGTTGTCCACGGAAAGCTGAATCGACCCTCGGGGCTGCTTTCCGTGGACAACGGCAAAACGAATGACACATCAATTTTTTTTACTAATCCTAAAAACTATTACAATTATGGCTTTAGACATCTATGCAAATTTTTAGTTCAGTATATACGTGACCAAGAGGGGAATGGTCAGCATCGAAAGTAGGGTGGTGATGAAGGTGACTTCGGTGATGAGGGTGGTGTCCTTGCCGTGACGCAGGCAGAGGATGGTGCCGTAGGTGGCGACGGGCATGGCGATGACCACGGTGTTGATGCCTACGACGAAGGGCGAGAACCATCCGAGCGCAAGAAACAGGAAGTGAATGGCGACAGGCAAGACCGCCAGCCGCATGAGCGTGGTGGCATAGACCGCCCTGTTGCCAAGCAGCGACCGGATGGGCAGGTTCGACATCGACGAACCGATGATGAGCAGGGCGGCAGGCACGGTGATGTTGCCAATCATGGTGAGAGGTTGGCTGATGAATTCTGGAATGTCCTTGATCTCCAGTGCCACAATCAGCATGGTCAGGTAAGCCGAGAGCATGGGAGTGCTGTAGAGAACCTTCCTGAGCATTTTCTTCTTGCTCATGTCTTTCTCTGCCGCCGTTGACTGATTGTTCCTGACAATCAGCATGGTGCCGACCGTGAAGACGGTGAACGTGTTGACCACGTTCAGCACCGCCGCATAGAAGATGGCCTCGTGCCCGAAGATGGAGGCGATGACGGGATAGCCCATAAAGCCGACGTTGCCGAACATCATGGCAAAGCCGATGACCCCTTCATCATCTTTTTTCTTGGTCAGGAACCGGGGCAGCAGGATCGCCACCCCCGTCAATAGGAGATAAGTGAGGACGCTGATGCCCAGCAACGGCAGGATGTAGCGGCGGTCGGGCAGTTCGCCCGTCATGGCCGACGAGAGAATCAGCGCCGGGCACGTGATGTCGATAACCAACTTGGAGAGCCGCTTGTCAAACGTTCCCCCCATATACTCTTTCTTCCCTGCCACGTAGCCCACGACCACGATGGCAAACAATGTCAGCATTACTTCAATCATGTTCCCCAATGAATTTCTCCATCCATATCATGTCGTACCAGCGTCCGAACTTCTTGCCGCACAAGTGGAAGTGAGCTACCTTCCTGTAGCCCATCAGCGCATGGAACCGCTCACTGTCGTGCGTCAGATACTCGTCCTCCTGCTCGATGTAGGCAATGCTGGCATTGATGTTCAGGATGCCCTGCCGCCTCAGCGCCTCCTCCAACGCCTCGTGCAACCGTCTGCCGATGCCTTTCCGCTTCTTGTCCCTATCGACATAGATGGTCGTCTCCACCGACCACTGAAACGCGGCCCGCTCATGGAAAGCATGGGCATAGGCGTAGCCCACCACACGGCCTTCCTCCTCAGCCACCAGATAGGGATAACTCGCACTGAAACACGCCATCCGCCGAGCCATCTCCGCCACACTGGGCACATCGTACTCGAACGAGATGGCAGTCTCCGCCACGTATGGCGCATAAATCCGTTGCACAGCCTCAGCATCGGCCGGCGTAGCATTTCTGATGATGATGTCCGACATGATTCCTAATGTTCTGATAGATTCCTAATCCTATTATCTGTTGGATTCTTATCCTATTATATTATCATGTTTTTTCCCTTCTTCAGTTTGACGACACGCTCCTGCCCGTTCATCGTCAGCCTCACCTTGCAGGCACGCTGGGCCGTGAGCATGAGCGAAGTGACACGGCTGTCCTCCCATGCCATATCGACACTGATACCACCACGGGCACGGATGCCACTGACAGCACCGTCCTTCCAGTTGTCGGGCAGGGCGGGCAGCAGTTCTATGGCGAGTGAAGGTTCCGTCTTTACTAACCGGAAATCACTCTGCATCAGCATCTCTACCACTCCAGCACAACCGCCAAAGTTGCCGTCAATCTGGAATGGGGAATGAGCATCGAGCAGGTTGGGATAAGTGCCTCCACCTCGACGGGCATCAGACCCTCGGTAACCGTCAGGACTTACATAGGAGAGCAGTTTGCGGTAGATATGGTAGGCATTCTTGGCATCATGCAGACGAGCATAAAGATTGACACGCCACCCCGTGCTCCAGCCAGTGGTCTGGTCGCCCTTCAGTTCGAGTGTCTTGGAGGCCGCCCGATGGATGGACTCCTTTGAGTTCACACCGTCATCGATGTTGTGCCCCGGGTAAATGCCGAAGAGGTGACTCTGGTGACGATGGTGGGGGTCTTCATCCTCCCAGTCGTAGAACCATTCCTGAAGATTCCCCTTCTTGCCAATCTTGTAGGGCTGCAAGCGTGACAACGCCTCATCCGCTTGAGCAATGAACTCCTTGTCAAGCCCCAGCACCGTGGCGGCATTCCGTGCATCGGTCAGGCACTCGCGAATCATGGCAATGTCGGCAAAACCACCATAGCAGGTCCGCCCATGATAGCCCTCAGGAGTGACAAAGGAATTCTCGGGCGATGTGGCAGGGGCAGTGATGAGGTAGTTAGTTCCCTCCACACCCATGTCTTGAGTGGAGACGAGCCATCCGAGGCAGAACTCTGCCGCACCCTTCAAGATAGGATAGTATTCACGCAGGAAATCCTTGTCGAGCGAGAACGTGTAGTGCTCCCAAATATGAGTGCTGACCCATGCACCACCCATATTCCAGTTTGCCCACATAGGGTCGCCCGTATGAAGACCTACAGGGCAGGTCATCGCCCAGATGTCGGTGTTGTGGGCGAGGCACCAACCCTTCTCCACGCCATAATAAGCCTTGGCCGTCTGTTCACCAGAACCCTGCAACTCCTTCATGAAGGTCAGGAACGGCAAGTGCATCTCAGGCATGGCCGCCGTCTCCGCCGCCCAATAATTCTCTTCCACATTGATATTGCTGGTGTAATTGCATGACCACGGCGGCAAGATGCTTTCGTTCCAAAGCCCTTGTAGATTGGCAGGTACATTGGGAGTGCGCGAACAGGATATCAAGAGGTAGCGACCGTATTGGAAGTAGAGGGCTTCCAATGCAGGATTGAAGATTTCTTCGTTCACGTATTCCCTCAACACCTCGTCGGTTGGCCTGGCATCCTCCCTCGATGGTCCCAAGGAAAGTTTCACACGGTCGTAGATGGCTTTGTAGTCGTTCATGTGACGATTCAGAAGGTCATTATAAGGAATGCTCGAAAGCCTTTTCAGTCGTACATCTGCCATCTGCTGATAGGGCTTGCCTTGTTTGACGGGATCTTTGTCGTATCCATTGAAGGAGGTTACATTGACGATGTAGAGTGTCACTTCCCGACAGCCGTTCACGACCACACTATTTCCTTCTGTCCGCACATTCGAGGCTTCCACCTGCACTTTCGTCCGGAAATGGATGCCTCGATGATGATCGTAGGCGAACTTCTCCTTCGCATCATAATAACTGGGAAGGGAGGTGTAACCCGCATAACCGTCGTTCACAAGAAAACGGTCATCAAACACACCAGTCTGACTCCGCAATTGGCAATTGAGTGACACTTTCGCATGGATGCCTTTGGGATTGTCGGTCGTCATACGAATGACGATGCCCGAATCGGGATGTGTGGCGAAATACTCAGTGGCATACTGATAAGTGCCCCGATGATAAACAGTGTGGGCTGTCGCATTCCCGATGTCGAGCCAACGCCTATAGTTGGAAACATTCTCTAACGTGTCGAGATAGTCTATGGTCAGTTGTCCGAGTGGTTGATAGTTCTGCGAGAAGTGTCCTTGTACCTCCCTTTGTAGATGGTCTGCCTTACGGTAGTCTTCCTTCCTTAAGGCTTCCCGAATAGCAGGGATGGTCTTGTGGGCTTCAGGAGAATAGATGTTCATATTACAGGGTTCACCTGTCCACAACGTAATGTCGTTCAACGAAATGATGTCACGCTCTGCACCCCCATACACGATGCCACCCATTGTGCCATTACCAATCACCAATGCTTCCTCGAAATACTTTGCAGGATGGTTGTAGTGGAGGCTCTGGGCGGACAGCGTCGCTCCAACCAGAGCGCACAGCGTCACTATCAAAATTGTCTTCTTCATCATTGGATAAATGAGAAGGTTCTCGAGACTATGCCCCGAGAACCTTCTTGAACTTCTGAATGAATTGCTTGGCTTCGTCCATCGAGAGGCATAGCGGTGGCAAGAGACGGATGACGTTCGTGCCTGAACAGCCTGTGAAGCAATGCTCCTCCTTGATGAGGCGAGTACGTGGTTCCTTGTAGGGGATGTCTAATTCGATACCAATCATCAAGCCTTCGCCACGAACATCCACAACGTGTGGCAGATGACCTGCTGCTTGCTCAGCCTTGAGCGTATCGATGAGATACTGACCTACGTTGGCTGCATTCTCCACCAAATGCTCCTGTTCCATCACGTCAAGCACGGCGATGGCTCCGGCACAACCAAGGTGGTTGCCTCCAAACGTAGTGCCCAATTGACCATAAATAGGTGTGAACTTCGGAGAAATCAGCACACCACCCATCGGGAAACCGTTGCAGATGCCCTTGGCCACCGTGATGATGTCAGGCTCCACATCTAAGTGTTGATGAGCGAAGAACTTGCCGCTTCGTCCGTAGCCGCACTGAATCTCGTCGCAGATAAGCACAGTATTGTGCTTGTCGCAGAGCTTGCGCAATTCCTGCATGAACTCCCTCGTCGCACAACGGATGCCGCCTACGCCTTGGATGCACTCGATGATGACGGCGCACACGTAGCCTTGCTCTATCTCCTTCTTCCAAGGCTGGATGTCGTTCAGAGGCAGATACGTGGCGTGGCTGTTGTTGTTGATAGGTGCAATAATCTTAGGATTGTTGGTCACTTCTACCGCCAATGATGTGCGTCCGTGAAACGCCTTCTCAGCAGACAGTACACGAGTCCTGCCATTATAGAAAGACGCCAATTTTAGTGCATTCTCGTTGGCTTCGGCACCCGAATTGATGAGGAACAACTGGTAGTCCTCGTAGCCAGAAGCCTGACCCAGACGCTTCGCAAACTCCTTTTGGAGAGGATTCTGCACCGAATTGCTGTAAAAGCCCAACTTGTTGAGCTGCTGGGTCATTGCCTCAACATAATGGGGGTGGCAATGCCCGATGCTGATAACAGCATGACCGCCATACAAGTCAAGATATTCTTGCCCCTTATCGTCCCACACGTGGCAACCTTTGCCGTGGTCGATGGCGATGTCAAAAAGTGGATATACGTCAAATAAGTTCATGAAGACCCCTCCCCCGCCTCCCCTATGGGAGGAGTAGAATGTTTGTGGGGGAGATTCTACTTTAGTTTTAGTTGATACGATAATTCTATTTTTATAAGTAACCACTCCCTCCCTCGCAGGGAGGGTGAGGGGAGGGTCTGTTAAAAGGCTGATGCTTTCAGATTCAGTCCTGCTCGCTCGTCCAATCCAAACATGATGTTCATATTTTGTACAGCCTGACCGACTGCTCCCTTCAGGAGGTTGTCAATCATTGAAGTAATCACCACCTTTCGTCCGAACACATCCACGTGTACCAGTCCCTTGTTGGTATTGACCACCTGTTTCAAGTCCAGCGCTTTATCACTGTAGTGCGTAAATGCCGCTCCCTCATAGAAGTTCTTGTATAGAGCGACAATGTCGTTTTCCACAGGGCATTGATTCAGTGTCACCACCTCCGTACAAAAGATTCCTCTTGCAAAGTCTCCTCTGTAAGGAATAAAATCGACAGTCACACCTTCTGCTTCATACCCTTCGTCCAACGTATCCACCACATGTGGAGCCTCCGCTGGCTTCAACTCGTTGAGCGTCTGGCAAATCTCATGCAGGTGCTGGTGCGTAAAGAGTTTATATACTGAGAAGTTGTTGTCTCTCCAAGAGAAATGTGTCGTGGCACTCGGCTTCTGGCCTGCACCTGTCGAGCCGGTGATGGCATTCACGGCAATGTCTTTCGTCAGTAGTCCTGCCTTGGCTAATGGCAACAAGCCCAACTGAATACATGTGGCGAAACATCCAGGGTTTGCCAAGTGCTGACACTTTGCAATCTCCTCTTTGTGAATCTCTGGCAGACCATACACATAATCGTGGTCGCCCTTGATGCGGAAGTCCTGTGCCAAGTCAATGATTTTTACGTTCGCAGGGATGCTGTGCTCCTTCAGAAATGCCTCGCTTTTTCCATGTCCGAAGCAGAAAAATACCACATCGACTTGGTCGAAGGGCATCTCCGAAGTGAATACCAATTCAGTGTCACCCATCAAGCCTTCATGTACATCATATACCTTGTTCCCGGCGTTCGATTCGCTGTTCGCAAATACAATCTCTACCTCAGGATGGTTGATGAGCAGACGAATCAATTCACCGCCCGTATAACCTGCCGCACCTAATATTCCTACTCGTACCATTTATCTTTCTTCGTTTGGATGTGCCAGATAGTAAGCACGGAGTGGGGTAGAAGTCACTTTGATGAAACCCTTGGCGTCTTCAGAAGACCAAGCCTTGGCGGTTTCGCCATATTCACCGAGTTTGTTCTTTACCAGGTCGTTAGGTGAATCGACACCAACGGTCTGGAAGCAAAGTGGGCGGAGTTCAAGGGTCACCTCGCCAGTTACGTTGCGCTGCGAAGATGTCAGCATGGCCTCGATATCGGGCATCACTGGCTCTAGATACTGACTTTCATGCAGGAACATACCGTACCAGTTGCTTACTTGGTCTTTCCAGTACTGCTGCCACTTTGAGAGTGTATATTTCTCCAAGAAGCGGTGGGCACCGATGATAAGCATAGGAGCTGCAGCTTCGAAACCTACACGGCCTTTGATGCCGATGATAGTGTCGCCCACGTGGCAGTCACGACCGATGCCGTAAGCGGCACCAATTTCCTCCACTGCTTGGATGGCTTTGATTTTGTCATCGTACTTAACACCATTCACACTGCATAATTCACCCTTCTCAAAGCCTAACTTCAGCAGTTCTGGACCTTCCTTCGTGGGGTGCTTCAGGTATGCGGATTCAGGCAAACCCTGTGTGGAGTCAAGGATTTCGCCACCACAGATGCTAGTGCCCCAGATACCCACATTGTATGAATATTTCAGTTTTGCAAAGTCTGCGGCGAAACCGTTCTTGTTCAGGTAGTCAATCTCTTCCTGACGGCTCAGGTTGCCATCGCGGGTCAAAGTGATGATTTCTACACCGGGAGCCATCACGAGGAAAGTCATGTCGAAACGTATCTGGTCGTTGCCTGCACCCGTCGAACCGTGAGCAATGGCACTGGCACCGATCTCCTTGGCATAGCGAGCGATGGCCAATGCCTGGAAGATACGCTCAGAACTGACCGAGATGGGGTAGCAGTTGTTACGCAATACATTGCCAAACACCATGTATTTGAGTGACTTGGAATAGTATTCCTGCGTTACGTCGAGCGTTACATACTTTGTAGCTCCCAACTTATAGGCATTCTCCTCGTTTGTCTTGAGTTGTTCTGCCGAGAAACCGCCCGTATTGGCGCATGCTGCATGTACTTCATAACCTTTTTCCTTAGCCAGATACATCACCGTGTAGCTGGTATCCAATCCGCCGCTGAAGGCAACGACAACCTTTTTCTTTTCTGCCATAATATTTTGTTTTTATTTGTTTCTATCTTCTCTGAATTCTTTGTCAATCACATCAACCCTCGCTGCACCATTTCTTTCATGATTTCCTGAAAGATCTCTACAGGGGTGGGTTCACCTTGATGTTGAGCAGGGTCATATAGCATTCCTGTGCAGATACAGAACTTTCTGTTCTTCATCTCCAGAATGGGATGGTTCACACATCCACGGCATCCGCGCCAGAAGGCATCGTCATCCGTCAACTGGTTGAAACTCACAGGAACATAACCCAATGCAGTGTTCATCTTCATGACGGCATCACCGCTGGTGAGGGAGAATATCTTGGCATGAGGCCAACGGACACGCGCTAACGTGAACGTGTGGTCTTTGATGCGCTTGGCAATATTGCGCCCCTGATAGTCGGGGTGTACAATCAGCCCCGATGTCGTTACGTACGACTTGTTACCCCACGTTTCAATGTAACTGAACCCGACGAACGTGTCGCCTAATTCCGACTGCTTGCTTGGGTCAAGCGCTAAGACTGCCTTCCCCTCCTTCATTTTCGTGGCCACATACTCATGGGTGCGCTCGGCAATACCCGTGCCACGCTTTTTGGCTGCTTCACGAATAGTGTCGAGAATCAAATCCACATATTTCTCGTGACTGGCATCTGCCACAATCACTTTTATTCCGTCTTCGTATATCATCTTGTCATCTACAATTTGACTATTTACTATTTATTTTTCTTCATTTGGGCATCTACGATTTACTTCCTCGCCGAATGGCAAATGGTAAATAGTAAATGGTCAAATGGTACATTACACATGGCTGCCCGGATACACCGGTACAATTGATCTTAAATTCGCTTCGAGCGTCTCCTTGTTATAACCTTCTTCCAGTGCCAGAAAGATGGTGTCATCTCCAGCGATGGTGCCAATCACCTCATGGAAGTGGGCATTGTCGATGTCACTTGCCAGTCCACTTGCGTAACCAGGTCGGCATTTGATGACCGCTAATTGTCCTGAGAACCTCACCGACATGAATCCGTTCTGAATGGCAGTTCCCTCCTGCCTGTGTTCCCTCACCCTACGGTAATAGGGATTCTCTGGCAGCATGTAGATGGAACGTCCCTTGGGCGAGAACCCCTTCACCACCTTCAGCAGTTTCAGATCGCGCGACAGGGTGGCTTGCGTCATGTTCACTCCCTTCTTCGAGAGTGCCTGTGCCAGTTCGTCCTGACTGCCAATCTCTTGCGTCTGGATGATGGCTTTGATGATGTCCAGTCTTGATTGTCTTGCGGTCATCGTGTCATTTACAATTTGACAGATTACAATTTACCATTTATTTTCAATTTGACCATTTTCAAAATCCTTCCTTGCCGCATGGCAAATGATACATTGAATAGAGTCAAATGGTAAATGCAATTGCATAATTATTCACAAATCGGCTGCAAAGTTACAATTTTTCCTGCATACAACAAGCGTTTTATGCAAAAATGTTGCATAAAGTGCATAAAAACACATGGTGTCCTTGTTACAGTTCCGTTTCTCCTTCTATGAAGTTGTCCATAAAGAAATGTTCACCATCCCATACTGCATAAGTGAAGAGGGTGATCCATTCGCCGAGGAGGATGAGACGGACTTCACGACTGAGCATCAGATCCAGTTCGATGTGACGATGACCGAAGATAAAGTAATTGACTTCAGGATGGGTCTTGAGATACTCTTTGGCATAAATCACCAGCCCCTCCTTGTCTTCGCCTCGGAAGGGTGTTTCACCGTTGTCTGGAGCACTCTCATAGCCCACTAGTTTGGTGTCGTTCTTGAAACCATCTGGGGTAAGCACACGCCCGTCTTCGTCAGGAATAAGTGCACGGTTCGGCCGTTTCATTCGTGAATGCTTGGCCCAATTCAATCCCCAGTTCATGAACCAGTGAGGATGAATCCATCGAGCCATTTTCTGCAGTGCCTTGTTGCGGAAGCACCAGAACATGAAGCGTGTCATACATCCGCGATCGTCGTTGCCGATGCCGTCACCATGGGCAAGGTAGAATATTTTTCCGCGAATGTCCAGTGTGCAGGGGTGACGATGTAGGATGATGCCGCATTCCTTCTCCAGATAGTCCAGCATCCACATGTCGTGGTTACCCGTAAAATAATGTACCTCCACGCCCATGTCGGTGAGTTCGCTGATTTTTCCTAAGAAGCGTGTATAACCCCTTGGCACCACCTCCTTGTATTCAAACCAAAAGTCGAACATATCGCCCAACATATAGATGGCCTCTGCCTTTTCCTTGATTTTGTCAAGGAAATTGACGAGGCGACGTTCCTGTGTGCGCCGGTGCTCGATGGCACGGCTGCCCAGATGGGCATCGCTGATAAAATATATATTCTTCATAAACTTTAAACTCTCAACTCTACGCCCCAATCACTCTACATCCTCAGCCATCACATAAACCCTAAGTCGAGTTTGGCTTCTTCACTCATCATGTCTTTGTTCCACTCAGGTTCAAAGACGACATTCACGTTTACCGTCTTCACGGCAGAGATGCCTTCCAACTTCTGCTGAATGTCTTCAAGGATGAAGTCGGCTGCAGGACAATTGGGAGCCGTGAACGTCATGTCAATGTCCACATCGAAATCCTTACCATCAACAGGCTCGGCGGTATCCTTCACGTCAATCTTATAAATCATGCCGAGGTCCCACACATTGACTGGAATCTCAGGATCGAACACCGTCTTCAGGTATTCAACGGTCTTTTCTTCTACTTCGTATTTTGTCATAATTTCATATTTTTCCGTTCTCGGCAAAGCTGTAATATTCTCCTTCCGTCACAATCACGTGGTCAATCATCCGCAGATTGATGGCTTGGGAGGCTCGGTTCACTCGTTGAGTCAGTTCCTCGTCGTAGCGACTGGGACGCAGGTTGCCGCTGGGATGGTTGTGTACAAGGATGAAACTGGTGGCATCGTGCAGCAGTGCCTCCTTGAGCAGCATCCGCACATCGACTGTGGTTTCAGTCAGCCCGCCTGTGCTAAGTTGGGCGAAGTGGAGCAGACGCGCATTATTGTTGAGTAGAAGCACCCAGCTTTTCTCATGGGTGAGCGTCTGTATATGGGGCGTCATGAACTTCAGCACATCAGCTCCTGTGCGGAACTGCGTAATATCCCGACAGTCCTCCATCATGCGCCGTTTACCTATCTCGGCAGCTGCGATGATGGTCAGTGCTTTTGCCTCCCCAATGCCATTGTAGCGCATGAGATCCTGCAGCGTCATGTAGTTGAGGTTCCGGAGTGAGTTTCCGCAATCACTCAGCACCTCTTGCATCAATTCTACAGCCGTCTTCTTCTTGTTGCCGCCTCCGATGAGGATGGCAAGCAACTCCGCGTTGGTCAGTGCTTCCACTCCTTTTGTCATGAGCTTCTCACGAGGGCGGTCTTCTTCTGCCTGCAGCTTGATGGGAGTGTGGGAGAACGATTCCTCCACCTCTTCCTTCACTTTTTGCACGGGTTCCTCGTTGAATGGCTGGAAATCTTTCCTAATCATAGAAATTCTTTTCAAATGCAGTAAATTCGTCCTTGCCTTGTACACAACGCAGCCACCAAGCTTTCAGGAAACCGAATCCGTAGCCCATGAGTTGTACGAAGGCTGCCTCTACACTCAGAAAGCCAATCATGAGGCTCTTGTTTTTGATGCTGGAATCGATGAAGATGAGCAGCATGAAGAGCGCAATAGGCAGTAGGCACAATCCATACATGGGGATGAAGCCTCCGTTGGGCAAAAGGATACCTGTGGCGGTCTGGTTGTAGTAGTCCCACATTCGGAAGAACACAGCAGCTGCGATGAGTAGCAGCACACCAACGGTGAATACCATCGGCAGCAGATGCACGAGTTTCAATGTGCCTGGATGCCGTTTCGTGAGGTTGATGCGAGCGATGCCCGAATTGAACACCTGCTTGAAGAACTTGTCCATGTCCGTTCTTCGTTTGTGCCACACCCAAGCCTCAGGGAAGAGCCTTGACGTATAGCCAGCCTCTACGATGCGGTAACTGAAATCAATGTCTTCTCCAAACCTCATTTTGCTGAATCCGTGCAGTTTGAGATAGACCTCCCTCCTCATGCCCATGTTGAAGGAACGCGGATAGAATTTGTCCATCGCCCCCTTCTTCTTACCACCTCGGATGCCTCCAGTGGTGAAGAACGAGGTCATGCTGTAGGAAATGGCTTTCTGCACAGGGGTGAACGATTCATGTGCAGCGTCGGGACCGCCGAACGCATCACAAGGATTCTTCGCCAACTCTTTTTCGATAGCTGACAGATACCCGTCTGGTAACACACAGTCGCTATCGAGTATGAGCACATACTCACCTTTCGAATGCTCTACGCCATAGTTGCGGGCAGGTCCAGGCCCTCCGTTCTTCTTCGTGAGATATTGAATGTTGAGCGTTGCCTGTTGAGCATTGCCCGTTGACGGTTGGTACTTCTCCACCACCTCCTTGCAGGGAATGGTCGAACCATCTTCCACCACCACCACCTCAAAGTCCTTGACGGTCTGGTGCGTCAGACTTTCGAGTAGTTCGTCCACCTCGTCGGGACGGTTATAGACAGGTATGATGATGGAGTATTTCATGCTTATTCAAAGTAGAACGTGAAGACAATCATCTTGCTCTTGGCTTTGTTGACTGACTGCGTGAAGATAAGGTCTGACGCCTCCCTGATGTCCGAACGGTTCTTGTTGATGATGTTGGTGAGTCCGTACATGAACTTCACTTCTGGGATGAACTTGAAGAACGGCAGGTAGAAGTCGCAGCCGAAGCCTGCTTCCAGATACACGTCGGTCTGTGATAGCAGAAACTGCTTATGTTTCTTCACTGTCAGGTCGAGTGCGGGAGTGACGCCTGCCATGATGTAGGGCCGATAGTTGTTGAAACGTTCTGCCGCAAACTTCACGTCAATGGGCACGGTGATGTAAGTCGATTTGATGGTCTGGAACTGTTTATCGTTGTTCGTCTCGTTGCGGAACGTGACGTTCTTCGTGCCGAAATGCATGGTGGGTATGATTCGCAAACCCAAGTTCTTTGTCAAATAGAACTCACCCAGGATGCCCACAGAGAAACCTGGCTCATAGTTGGGCGTTTCGGCAAACCATTGGTCACCTGCTTCATTGACAAACCCGTTCTGCTCCAGCTCAATGTCCTGCAGGTGCATACCTGCCAGGAAGCCGTAGTGGAACTTGCGCTGGTCAATGTAGGGACGGTTCATCACCTTCCGCTTCTGTGCATGAGCCATGCCTGAAGGGGAGGGGATGAGCATCATGATTGCCCAAAGACACCCTATTATATAATAATGTGTATATTTCATCACTTCATAAAACGAGAAAAACGACAATTTATTTTGCAGAAAGCTGAGATTGCCGTAACTTTGCCACAAAGTTACGCATTTTAGTTGAATTGAACATCAAGAATATGAGATTAACTGTTATTGGCGCTGGCAATATGGGTGGCGCGCTCATCAAAGGATGGGCAAAGAGTGGCAAAATAGACAATATGACGGTAGCGGACAAAAATGAAGCGCTGCTGAGTCAGTTTAAGAAGGAATACCCTGCACTGAACGTCACCACTGACAATGTGGCTGCAGTGAAGAATGCGGACATTGTCGTGTTTGTGGTCAAGCCTTGGCTGATGAAGATGGTGCTGGCAGAGGTGAAGCGTGCCCTTGACCTCGATAAGCAAATCATCGTTTCTGATGCTGCTAACTTCACCACAGGCATGTTGACTGACGAGTTGGGTGTTGAGGGACAGTTCTTCTATGTCATCCCCAACATCGCGGCAGAATTTGGTGCCAGTATGAGCTTCATTGCCAAAGCTCCCTCTGCAACAGATGAGAGCCTGAAGGCTGTCGAAGAGCTTTATGCCATCGATGGCGACACGATGGTGGTGAGCGAGAACCTTGTGGGTCCAGGCATGATGATGGCATCTTGCGGCATTGCCTATGTGATGCGGTATATCCGTGCACAGATGGAAGGCGGTTGTGAGATGGGTTTCTATCCTCAGCAGGCCAAGCAGATTGCCCTTCAGACCATGCAAGGCGCTGTGTCCTTGCTCAAGGCTACAGGTTGGCATCCTGAAGAGGCCATCGACAAGGTGACGACTCCTGGTGGTGTGACGATCAAGGGACTCAACGAACTCGACCACGCTGGTTTCAACTCTGCTGTCATCCGCTCGCTCAAGGCAGGACTAAAGTGAAAAATCATCCGTTTTTCGTACAAAACACCCCCAAAACGATGCTTGGAGGTGTTTTTTTTGCCTTTTTTGAAAAAAAACTCTAAACTCTACACGCTAAACTCTAAACTTTTCACTACCTTTGCACCCGCTAAGCCAGGTCAGGGACATTGACCTCGTCTAACTTGCCCAGATGGCGGAATTGGTAGACGCGTTGGTCTCAAACACCAATGCCGCAAGGCGTGCCGGTTCGATCCCGGCTCTGGGTACAACGAAAGGACTTCTGTGAAAGAGATTTGCAGAAGTCCTTTTTAACTTTCTCTACGGATATAAGAAAACGGACAAGGATGAAAACGAAATGGATACTTGGATTGGTGTTCCTATGGACAGTGCTGGGACTTCAGGCACAGGAGAACGCTAACACCCGTCAGGCTCGCAAGATGTTCGACGAGGTGTATGAGAGGGTGTTTGGCAGTCAGGGTGCATCACTTCATTATAAAGTGAATGTTGCCAGTCTTTACAAGACAGAGGGCACCATTTGGTACAAGGGCAAGAAGAGCAAGTACATTTCTAAGTCCAGCAAGTCATGGAACGATGGCGTGACGGCCTATGTGGTGAAGGATGACAAGCAGCGTGTGGAGATTTATCGGGGTGATGACTCCAAGCAGAGCCGTTTCGGTGATGACTTCAAGTTTGAACCTAACAACTACACTTACCACATTGCCGATGACCCACAAGGCTATTTGATTACGCTCAACGTGAAGAAAGGCATGAAGGGCATGAAGGAAATCCGTGCCTTGATTGACAAGAAGACCCGCGACCCGCTTCAACTCCACATCAAAGTCGCTTTCTTTTGGGCTCATGTTGATATTTCTCAATTCAAATCTGGCGGTATAACTGATGCTACTTTCACCTTTCCTCGTAGTCAGTACCAGAACTACGAGATGGTTGATAAACGATGACTTGCGTTTTTTTACAGCATTATTGGTGGCTCCCTATTTTATTGCTGGGAGCATTGTCGGTCACCTTGCTGTTTGTGCAGGGTGCCAATTCCTTGTTGGGCTCTTTGGGAGGTGATGCTGAAGGGCATCGGGTAATCATTGACTCTACGCGTCCTAAATGGAAGTTCACCTTCATCTCACTTGTTCTCTTCTGGGGCGCCAGCCAAGCGATTCTCTATTTTTTGAGCCCTAATGACTATAATAAATTGTGGATGTCTCTTTATGGTCCC
>CADCQH010000145.1 GCA_902803605.1 uncultured Bacteroidales bacterium
AATGTGGTGCAGAGTCAGAAGTTCAGCGACATGATGAGCAAATCACTCTCAAACTACCTGAGGGGTATGCTGACCAATGAAGAGGTGATTGAGGAACTGCTGAAAATGGCACAAACCATCAAGCAGAGCGAAGAAGAAGGAAACAAAATGGGCTTCTCTCCTGAAGAGAAAGCATTCTATGATGCTTTGTCCACTCCAGAAGGTATCAAGGATGCCTATAGCAACGAAAACTTCATTGCGCTGACGAAGGCCTTGACTGAAAAATTGCGTGAAAGCAGAACGATTGACTGGAACAAAAAGGAGTCTGCACAGGCCTCAATGCGCAGAATCATCAAACGATTGTTGCGTGAGTATCATTACCCACCAGAGGGATATGAAGAGGCATTGAGTACAGTCATGAAGCAGTGTGAGAAATGGGCTGATGATGAAAGTAATTTGGAGGATGCAGAGGTTCATGCTACCAAGGCCTATATGTATCCATCTGAGGAAGAAGAAATGACTATGGCAGCAGAAAGGGATTCGTAATGATGAAACGAAATTCAGAAGAGAACGCATTAGATGCGGGAGGCTTGGAATTGGAAGATAATCTTGAGGCAAGAAAAGAGAAAATGGCTCAATACATGCAAGAAATGCGCTATATATGCCAGCAAATTGCTCAATTCCCCTCTGAAGTGAAAAAAGTCATAGACATGCATTTTTCACGTGGCATTATCAGCCAACTCACCTATAAATTATATGCCGATTCAATAGTTTTTACTAAGGATATTGTTTTCTATAGCTATATGAACACTCAATACCTCTTAGGGGAAAATTACGATGATATCTATGATGTGTGGAATAACTACAGAGAGAATGTATCTAAAACAATCAAGACAACCCAAAACCTTATCGATACGAATTTCTTCCAAGAAAGTAATTTTGAAGACCCGAAGTGGCATGGGATTGAGGAACATGTGTATTGGTCGAGCATATCTTTCTCAAAGCTGAAGTCAGAGCACGAACTGTCTGTAACGAATGGGAATGGATTGTTACAGGTGCTGAGCCACGCCTTGTTGGCTGTAATGGAACTTTTAGACAAATTGAAAGCAGGCTATTTGTATATTGAGGAAAAAGAGTTCGATAACATATATGAGGCCAATTACCTTTTATATAAAAGAGATTATTGGCCAAAAGAGGGGGGTAACTTTAGACAGAATGTTGAAACCAATTATCTTCATAATTCAGGGAATCGCATTGAAGATTTGAGACGTCTGCTATGGCAAGAGAAGGGCGATTTTGTTCATAGCGCAGTAGGAGTCATTTGGCGTGACTTCTTCTCAGACAAGAAGGAACTCTACAAAAGAATGAAGAATGATGGCATCGATGAAGAGCAATGGAAATACTTCTTTCAGCATATTTGCCGATTTGAAGAGTTTGAAAAGTGGATTGAGGAATTAGAACATCCTCTTGTAGAAGAGAAGGAATATCCTGAAAGTATCTGGGATAAGATTTTCAAGGACACGATTGATGTCAAGAAAGTGAAAGCTGCATTACCAGGTCTTTTACCAGATAAACCATCGATTCCTAACTGGTATGTTGTTCACAAGATATTAGAAGAGATCAATTGGCTGCAAGATGTGATAGACACCCATTTCATTTCATGGGTAAAGGACGTATATGGATGGGATTTCCAAACTACCCATTTCAAAAGTGTCAATTCTGCCCTGAAGAAAGCTCATTCTTTAGATTGGAATGTCAGAACGATGACCGCTGCGAATGTGGTTGAAGATCATATGGCTCTTGCAAATAAGATTAGAAGTGAATTTGTCAAGAAAATGGAAGGTAAGACAGTGAAAGAGGATAATACATATTACTTTAAGAAACCTGATTTATACATTGCACATGAGTAGGTAAGGCCATTATTCTATACCATCATTCTATACCATAAAAAAAAGATTCTATACCTCGTATACCATTCTTGGTGTACGAGTTTTTTTTGTTATGTGCCCATTTCTAAAACCTGTAACTTTGCATCAGAAATCAGCAAGGAATGGGTCTCAGCAAACACCCAGGCCACTGGTTCAAAATAAACTTATTATTAATAATTAAATTGTAAAGTTATGATTGTGATTACCAACCAAACATTCGCAACTAACGATTGCGGAATCAGAATCAAGAAGTGCTGCGCATCATGCAAGCACAAGTGTTTAACGACTTCTCAAAGGACTTGCTCTCGACATGGAGATGAAGTAGTCGAACAAAGACATGTGTGCCCTGAGTGGGAAATGAATCCCTGTTTTGAAAAGGCGGGAAGAAATCTTGGCGAGGTGAAAAAGAAAGAATACTTGCAATTCGTGATGGTGCGCCGATGGACGGAGAATCAGAACATCGAGTTGGGTATCATGGAAGACGATGACCGCCAGACGGTGGAAGAACTTCGAGAGGAGTTCATGGGGAACTTTGGAAGCATTTTTATTCATTTATAAACAGTATCATTATGGCAAAAAAGAGACATCTGCCGAGGGGTTTGCGAAATCGGAACCCCTTGAACATCAGGAAGGGTGACCAGCTTTGGAAGGGTCAGACTGGGAACGACGGCACGTTCTGTATCTTCCTCGAAAACAAGTGGGGCTATCGGGCGGCGTTTCGCATCCTGAACACGTACAACACCAAGTACCACATCTACAGCGTACGAGAAATCATCAGCAGGTGGGCTCCTGAAAAGGACGGCAATAACACCAGAGGGTATATCCAGTGTGTATGCGAGATTGCCTGCCTGAAGGAGACGGACATCATCGTAGCTGACTCGCAAGATGTGGTACAACAGGAGAATGTGAAGTTCTTGGTACAGGCAATGGCTTGTGTAGAGAATGGATGCAGTGAAAACCAAATTGACATGAGGGAGATAGATGAGGGGTATAACCTCGCCTTTGCGAGGTAAAGGTTAGAGGTTAAAGGTTAGAGTTTAGAGCAGGGCTGACGCGATGTGCGAGTCAATAACCTATAAACAATAACCAATAAACATTACAAAAAATTAAACAACTTGAGTTGGAGCGATGAGGTCTTCACGTGATTAAAGATGGCCATCGGATTTCAGAGGCTTCACTCGCTAAAAACTCAAAAAACATGAACATCAACATTTTGAACAAGAAGGAAGTCCTGAGTCTATTGGAACAGGGACGTAAGGTGGAAGGTCGCCTCTGGATGGAACTGAATGAGGACGGCAAGTATGAAATCTTCTTTGGCAAGTACAACCGCAAGCCACAGGGTTACAGGTGGAGGGACAAGCTCATCTGCTATCTTGAACACGGCAGGGTGATGGAATCGCCTGAGCGTATCAAGGTGTATGAGAGCGTGCCCAAGAGGCTGGGTGCGGCAGGTGTAGGCCATGTGCTGCAACGTGAGGCGAAGGATGCCACGGCGGCACTGAGGGACTGCGAATTGGGGGAGGTCATCTTCTGTTAAACTAAAATCTGATTGACCATGATTTATCACATTACTTACGATGCGGACAGGCACAAGGTTGCCTGTCCTGTCAAGAACAGACAGGAGCTGCTGGCTTTGCGTGACTCTGAGAAGAACCTGAGGATTCTGAGGGAGTACCGCAGCGGCAAGACTGAGGTAAAGGGCGACCTGTTGCAACTGGCCTACAACATCGGCCATGTGAACGGTTTGATAGCGGGTTGCAAGAGCATAGGCAGCTGCTTCTTTCACGACATTGACTGTTACGACCGTGAGCAGTCGGAGGCTTTCAAGCAGCTGATTCTCTCGAAGAAGGAGGCGATTGGCTTGCTGATGCTGGAAAGGTCACCCAGCGGCGGTTGGCATCTGGTGTGCCGACGTGAACGGGGCAAGACCATCTTGGAGAATCAGGTGAGGGTGGCAAGCATCCTCCAGATCGAGATGGACACGAACGCAAAGGACTTGCAGCGTGTGGTGTTCTCAACCAGCGGTTCTGGTGATGACCTTCCTTTCATCGACGATGCCATCTTTGAGGAGCCGATGACGCGGGATGAATGTGTCGCCGAATATGAATTGCTGAAGGAACGTGAACGTGGGAACTTGGAGGAGGTTCCTGCTGGGGCGAAGAAGGCAAGCAAACACTATCGGCCGTGGAATGATAAAGTTGAGAGCTTAGAGGTGAGAGTTGAGGGAGTTAAAGAAGTGAATAAAGATGAGAGTTTAGAGGTTAGAGTTGAGAGTGATAACGCTGACCCAAACCATTCGCCCAGCGCGTGGGCTGGCTCTAAACTATACCCAAAAGACTATCACGGCATTCTGTTCACGGACATCATCCGAAAGTATTGGGAGCTGAACAACGACGGAAGGGAGCCGATGGAGGGTGACAGGGACACGCTGACCTATCAGCTGGCATGTGACCTTCGCCACATCTGCGACAGGAATGCGGACTGGCTCGACCAAGTGATTCCCTGCTATGACGGGTTCCCGTTGGAGGAGAAGCGCAAGAAGATTCAGAGCGCCCTTCAAGCGAAGACGGAGGGGATGCCCTACAGGTTGAAGCAGGTGCTGTCGGCATTGAAGTCGGCATCAGGCATCAAAGCTTGTGGTGGCACGATGACCACACCGCCGCCCATGCCGAAGAAGTTGCCGCCGCTGCTGAAGCTGCTGACGAAGAACGTGCCTTGGTTCTACAAGCCTGCAGTGGCGAATGCGGTGTTTCCTGCGCTGGCTGCTCACCTGCATGGGGTGAAGTTCCGCTACTGGGACAACGTGGAGCATGAGGCGACCTTCATGAATGTGCTCATCGGTCGGCAGTCCATCGGCAAGGGC
>CADCQH010000146.1 GCA_902803605.1 uncultured Bacteroidales bacterium
ACACAGAAGAAGTACGATGAACAGACGATATCTGATCCTGCTCCTGACGGGACTGCTGATGGCCGTCTCTGCCACGGCACAAGAGAAGAAGGGCTACTGGTACCTGGCTTCCAGGAAGACGTTCCTGGAGGGCGGGCATTCCAACGGCAATGAAACCGGCATCCTCAACGGTCGTGACGGACTGGCTGAGTTCCAGATCCTGCACGTCAAGCCGGCGACGTTCAAGCGTGACGGCACTTTCTCCGTGGATCATAAGGAAGACGTGACCGTTGTCAACCTGGGTGGTGAAAGCACGCCGGAACAGCGTAACCTGCACACGCTGTCGGTGGAGTGGTCGCAGCCTCCACAGTATGTCAAGATGAGTGAGGAGAACACGATTGTCCTGGATGTCAACGCGACGTTGGACGGCAGTCCTTACAGTCCTGAACTCCTGACGAAAGACCGTGCGTTCATCAGTGCGGAAGGGTATTCCATCTCGATGGAGGTGGCCGTGATGCCCGAAGTCAACGTGGGGAAACGTACCTACGGGTTCAGCGTGATGCAGCAGGTTCTCAACGAGTCCGACACGTCGGATGAGCTGCAAAATGCGATGCAGACCTTCATGGAGCAGGCGGGCATCGATGAGGAGACGATGGAAGAGGCCATTCTGGAGGCATACGGCGGCGAGGACAATGTGACGGACTGGGAGAGCAGCGTGGAGGACAAGGCGTCGGGAAAGCTGTTCTATGACGACGACGGGTGGGCGATGAACCTGAAGCTGGGCAAGGATTCCTATCTGGTGATTGTGGTCAGTGCGTCCTTCGTGAGCCGCAATAGTTTCATGCAGGCTTCCTCCTACGTCGTCACTCAATATTATCTGTACAAGTATGGAGGCGATGATGTCGATGTCACCACCCGTGCCGACGACAAGGGACAATGGAAGCAGACGGAGGAGGCGGACAGCCTCGGCCAGGGAGACGGGACGGAGGGTGAAAGCGAGGGCACGACCCTGCCGCCCTGGGTCATCCCCGTTGCCATAAGCACCGTCGGCATTGTCGGCGGACTCGTGTCGTTGCGCAACCAGCAGAAGAAAAAAGAGGAGGAGGAGGCAGGCAAGGAGGACCAGGAACCGAGCACCTTCAAGCTCATCCTCTATAAGGAATTTGACAGCACCCTCATGGTGGGCGACGTGCCCCAGCTGGTCGGAGCCCGCATCGAGGAAATCACGGCCAGGGGCAAGAAGATACCGCGGCTTGACCTGACCCAGCAGATAGAGGTGGCTGAGGGCGACAACATCACCATCGTCAGCACGGGCATGACGGAGAAATACCGCACTGCCCTCATCAAGGTGGAAGACATGCCCAAGACTGCTCCGCTGGAAGGCTCCGTGTGGTTCATCTTCCGTGCCCCGGGCGGAGCATTGCGCAACAGGGTGGTCTTCAACATCGAGGATGGCGAGGTGCGCTTCATTCAGGACAACCTCACCCTGCCGGCACGCTACGAGAAGGAGGTGCGGCTGCCCTTCGTGGCTGTGGGCATGAACGATGGGACAGCGAAGATCAAGGCGACCATCACCGATGAGCGCGGCAACGAGACCAAGGACTACAGCATCAAGACGGAATGGAGCGAGAAGGACGAATGCTACTATGCCATCATCAAGGACCAGGTGACCGATCCGAAGAAGGACGAGGGCATTGCGGGCAACTACCTCGGCTACACCATCAACATCGAGGCCAGCAAGGAGACGCCCTTCAAGCGTGTCATCAAGGGAAGCCTGCCCATCAACCGCTACTACATGGGTCTGGTCATGCGTATGAACGGCAACGTGAACTGTTTCCATGAGGAGTTTGACCCCAGACGCCACGACCCCGAACTGAAGGTGCACAAGTCGGACGGCAAGGACTATGCCCCTGCCCAGCAGGAGTGCTACCTGAAACTCTATGACTACGACGAAGAAGAGCATAAGCTGTTCGTCATCGACCCCAAGCCCGTGTCGGTGAAGTGGACGGTGAAGGAAATCGCCAGTCGGGGTGGTGCGCAGAAGGTGATGATGGATCTTCTCGGCAACGAGAACATGCAGACGGGACTGGACATCACGCTTGCGACCTCTGGACTGGGCAGCATCGGCACCCTCGTGTCGGATGCCCACAGAGAGGTGTACAAGGACTACAAGTTGGAACAGCAGCGACAGCTGGAATTCCAGAAACTGCTCAATGGCCTGGGCTTGCAGTTCAAGGCACAGTGGCAGTCGGAAGGCGAGGGCAAGGTCTGCTACGTGCTCCGGTGCGTCAAGGGTGTGCTCATCGCCCCCAACCGCTTCGATGCCGAGATGGAGATCACCGCCGAGCACAAGGACAAGTTCTACACATTCAAGCGGACAGTCCACATCCTCTCACAGCCCCGACGCACGTTCGACAGCATTGAGGCTGCGATGGAGGCGCCCAAACGTGACGAGCAGATTGAGAAGGGTCTGCATGAGATTGAGGGCGGCATCATGGCTGCGGGACTGACCCAGCAGATGGCGCCGCTGCTCTACTTCATCCGTCTGCAGCTCGACTTCTACGACGTTGACTATGGCTACGATGCACGCAACATCAAGTCGATACAGAAATGCTATCTGAATACCTTGCGGCGGCTGGATGAGGAGATCAAGGAGAAGGTGGCGGCGATGGACGCTGTCGATGACCTGGAGAAGTTCAGCCTCGAGTGGTGGCTGGAAATCTCCTACGAGGGTCACGACCTTCTGGAGAACATGAACTGGGCAGAGCGCATCGGCTTCGCCATCGCCTCCTTCGGATACTCCGAACTGGTCTTCAACATCCCGTACCAAATGAAGCAATGCATCGTCGAGGGCAATGGCAACGAGACGGCGATGGATGCCTTCACCGTCGGAGCGTGGGAGGCCATCAAGGCCTATGGCACCGAACAACTCATCGGAGGTGTGGTCGGAGGCTTCAAGATTGGGGCGAAAGCCTTGGGCAAGGGCGTGTGGACAGCCGGAAAGGGCATGACGACTGCCTTGAAGGTCGCCTCCAAGGAATCGCTGAAAGCCGGTGGCAAGGTGACCAAGGAAGCCATGCGGGAAGGCATGAAGATCATGAAGGAAACGCTGAAGTCGGAGGCCGCCACCGGACTGAAGAGCTGGTTCAAGAAACAGATATCGTGGGAAGTGGGAGCCGCCGAAAAAGCCATTGTGTCGAAAGTGAAGTCATGGGTGTCTGGCGCCAAGCAGGCGGCAAACGGCAGCAAGTACCTCGTAGCCGAGGAAATCGCCAAGCGGCAGGCCATTGAGAACATCGAGAACCTGCAGACCATGATTGAGATGTGCAGGACCGCTCCCACCAAGGAGAACATACTGCTGAGGAACCAGCTCATCCTGCGATGCCATGCCGACAAGCAGACCATGATGCTGCTCAAGACCCCACGGCTCTTGGGCGACGACAAGCTGCTCCAGGGCTTGAGCCTCAAGACCCTCAAGCACGATTTCAATGGACTCCTCTCCAAGATATACAGCGAGACCGACGACCTGGTCAAGGCCGACCTCGCCGTCAAGGGAAATGTGCCCGTCAGCAAGATCAAGGTGCTGAACGCCACATCCTCAAAGGCCGACAAGCTCAAGGCGGGGCTCGACATCACCTTCGACCGCGACATCACCTACTACGTCGAGGTGAACGGTAAGCCCGTCTATTTCCGTCAGGATATCGTCGAGGCACTCTATGCCAAGCACTTCCGGAATGTGACCAACTCGCACACGCTGCCGCCCAACATGACGGGATTCGACCCCAGCAAGCTGACCCCCGAAGCCATCCGCAGGCTCGAGACGCAGGAGGCCAAGCAAGCCGCCATCGCTGTCAAGCTCTATGACCAGACGGTCATCGAGGACGTCTTCGGACATTTCGAGAGCTACGGAGACGACCTCATGCGCATGGTTGACCCGAAACTGCATGGCGCCGCCCTCCAGAACCCCGCCAAGGTCGCAGAAGCCATCTTCCACAAGGGAGCCGGACGTTTCGACTATGCCGACGACCTCTGGCGTCAGGCCGAAGCCCTCACCGGATGGGAAAAGGATTTTCTGCAGGGACGTGCCGTCAGCGAGACGATGGAAGGATTCCGCCAACTCACCAAGGTGTTCAACCTCCTCAAGGACCGCGATGCCCAGCGCCACCTTTTCTCCAAGATACCCAACAACCTGAAGGAGGCCATCCGTGCCGTGGAGCACCTCGATGGAGTCACCGTCAAGCTCAGTCAGGTGGAAGCCAAGCTGGCAGAACTGGGCTTCACCTTCAAGAGCCTCGCCAAAGAAGTCAGCGAACTTGTTTACGTGATAGGGTGACGTGGTGAGGGCTATCGGTTGATTGGTTTTTGTTTCATGCGTGATGAGGTGATGGGGCTATCTCGTCGCTTGGCCTGTGAGGGTGTAGTGTTTGCCGTTCTTCTCTATGATGATTTTGCCGTTGATGAGTTTTTTTGTGGCTTTGGTGTTGGACTGATTTGTGTCGCTGATGCTGTTGATGTCGGTGGGTGTTAGGTTTTTGAGAATGTAGTTCATGCCTGCCTCTGCATCGATGAGTCCATAGCCCAGTTGGATAGTGTTGCCTGAGGTGGCGGTGATGTTCTCGCCGTTGACGGAGAGGTGTGATGTGTTGGCCATGACCTCGCGTACCATCTCAGCGTTCAGTTTCGGATAGGCCTGTAGCCAGAGTGCTACGATGCCGGTCACGACGGGAGCAGCCATTGATGTGCCTTGATCGCGATAGAACAGGTGGGTTTTGTTGCTGCTGTCTGTGAGGTAGGCGCAGATATATTGGTTTTCCCATGATTGTTTGTCTGTTACGTCGCCATACCAGTCGATATGGCTGTTGTATGCAGCTATGGTTAATGTGCCGGGAGCTATTACGTCAGGATATGTCCTCCCGTAGTCGTCTCTGCCGTAGCTGGAGAATCCCGCAGTGGAGTTGGGGGTACCCATTCTTCTTCTTTCTGATGAAAAGGAGTATGTCTTACCGTCATATCCTGTCATTTGGGTGTCGGTGGTATAGGCACCGACGGTAATGAAGTTCTTGGCGCTGCAGGCGTCATTCATGCTGATGTCTGCTGTTCCTTTGTCATATTCATAGTTTGGGAAATCGGTATATGCGAAGCTGTCCGCGTGTCCGGCGTTTTGTACTCTGTCTGACATGGCGTAGGCACGTAGGTCTGAGTTGGTGCGGTTATGGAACTTTACGACAAGGAACTTGCTGTTGCTGTCAAAATGACATCTGGAAAATGAGAGAAGTCCTATCAGCCAGTTCTGGTGTTCGGTATCGTTCTCAAACAGTATTCTTGGTGTGTAGATGTCGTTGTCAGAGTCTCTCAGTGGCGTTTCTGAAAGTGTTGTCACCTGACCTGTGATAGAGTCTATCACTTCGAAGGAATAAGATATGGCGAGCGGGTCCGTGCACTGTGGCAGACAGATTGCTATGTCTTGTGTGGGTATATGAGCTGTTGCGCTGCTGGCGATGGCATCATTCTTTTCAGGTATAAACTTGAGGTAGCCGCCTGCCGGTATCACTTTGTCAACTGTCCAATTTGCCTTTGCGTCATTGGCTGCTGACATGCAGAATATGATGCCTTCTTTTTCATAATTGTTGATAATGGTGTTTGTCTCGGACTTTCCGTCGTGCCATCCGCCTGTAGCGCCGAAACTGAAGTTTATCACGCAAGGCTCGTTCAGTTCTTGGGCTGTTTGGGTTATTTCTTCCACGCACCTCGTGATGTGCTCAATGGAAAGTTCCTTGGCTTCACATAGCACGATGTCGGCCTCAGGCGCCATACCTCCTAACTTGCGTGTTCCCGGGGCATAGTCAATGGTGGCATCGACCATGGAGCCTGCCGCAGTGCTTGCCACGTGTGTGCCATGCGTAGAGGAAGTGTTTCCAGTGCTTATCGCAGCAATGTCTTCGGGATTGGTGAGGATGGTGGCGTTGCTTGTGGAATTGGTGTAGTACACCGCTTTCTTTATGCGCGTCTTGCCCTCGCTGTCTCTGAATGCTATGTGGTTGAAGTCTATGCCAACGTCCACGATGCCGACAACCACGCCCTTGCCTGTATAGGGAATATCAAAGGTGTAAGCCTCGTTGTCAATGCCGTTGATGTCACTCACATGGGTTACGCGGCGGGTGTTGTCGCTCATGGTGTGATAGACGGCATTCTTGTTGAGGGAGACAAACTCCGGCAATGTTTCAAGATAGGTCAGTTGCTCTGTCGGCACGGCGAGGAATACGAATTTGCGCACGATGTCCTTGACCCTGATGCCTCTCGCCTCAAGGTCGGCTGTGGGACATGTGGCTCCCTCAGCCAAAATTGCCATGATGTCAACGGTCTTGACGGTTCCGTCGGCATTGAAGCTGACGACCATGTTTTCTTGTATTGCAGCCGTATCAACGGGACATTCCTTTGTGACGGCAGCCACCTTGCAGAGAAGCTTTGGTTGCTGTTGCTGTGCAGTTGCTATCTGCTGGTTGACGGTTTTGAGCATGTTAGTGACCTCACGGCTCAATTTGCTCTGGGCATTGGCTCCAGTAGCTGCCAGCAGGAAGAGTAAGAAGGTAATTGTTTTTTTCATTGTGTGCAAAGTTACAAAATATGTGGGAAACTCACAAATTATATTTGCCGTAAGGCATTTTTTGGGGTGCCACAGCCTACAAAAACGCTATATGCTTTGCGGAACGTCGGGATTTAGTTACCTTTGCAGTAAAAATAACACGATGAAGAAGTTTTTGTCTGTTTTATTTGTAGTCCTGATGTCGCTGCCGGCTATGGCGAAGACAGCGGCGATGATGCAGGAAGAGGTCGCAGGAGGTGACGGCTCTTGTGGTGAGAAGGTTACATGGCAATATGATGCGGCATCCAAGACCTTGACCATCTCTGGCGAGGGCGATATGACGAACTATGAAATCCCCGATGACCTTCCGTGGGCAGCATACATGCCGTACATCACGACAGTAGTCATAGGGGAGGAGATAAGAAGCCTGAGCGACTATGCATTCTATTGGTGCTCTGCTCTGGTCAATGTAATTGTGGAAGCCAGAAATCCTCCTCTGTGCGGCAGCTTCGCGTTTTATCATATCGGTTCTGATGCTACACTCACCGTACCAACCGGTAGGAAAACCTCTTACGAGAAGGCGTTTGGCTGGAAAAAATTCGGAAATAACATACTGGAGAAAGCAGCGGAGACGAGTGGCAGTTGTGGCGAGAATGCCACATGGGCATATGATGCAGTCGCCCAAACACTCACCATCACTGGCACAGGAGAAATGAAGAAATATAAAAAAGCGGGTGATGCTCCTTGGGTTATATACAGTTCAGCAATAGAGAAAGTCTATATAGCTGATGGCATAACAAGTATATGCAATAATGCGTTCGATAGTTATTCTTCCCTGGTGTCTGTCCGCTTGCCAAGCTCTCTGCAGCTTATAGGCAAAAACGCATTTGACAGTTGTGGGGAGCTGGAATCCATTGTGATACCTCAGAATGTAACCAGCATCGGAGATTATGCATTCTACTCCTGCACGAATCTGAAATCCATAACCTTATTGCCTGCATCTCCTCCGACGTTAGGTCAAGGTGCGTTCCATCGGATTAGTGAAAAGGCAATATTCACAGCAACTGGGGACAATCTGACAGCATACCAGAAAAATGAAGATTGGACCCTGTTTTTTTCCAGTGCATATTGTGGCGAGAATGCCACATGGGCTTATGATGTTGCCACCAATACGCTCACTATCATGGGCACAGGACGGATGTATAACTATGATTTATCCGTCCCTTGGAATGCTCATTTGGATGATATAAGAAAAGTCGTAATAGGTGAAGGCATAACTCATGTCGGCAATACGGCATTCTCTGTTTGCGAAGCGCTGACCTCTGTCACTTTGCCCAGCACTTTGGAAAGCATTGGAGAAGACGCATTCTCTATTTGCGAATCGCTGACCTCTGTCACCATCCCGGCAAATGTAACAGAGATAAAAGAAGAAGCATTCGATGGCTGCTCTGGTCTGGCTACTGTCACAGTTGAGGCGGTAAAACCTCCGGTGCTTGGTGAGGGTGTGTTTCAAGATATAGCCCCTAATGCTAAATTCATCGTGCCCGCAGGCTCTGAGGCGGCATACAGGGCGGATGAGAATTGGAAGGAATTCTTTAAGGACGCAACCGGAATCAGCAGCATAGAGGCTGCGAAGGGTAAGGCCAAGGTTAAGAAGGTCTTCAGAAACGGTAAGGTCTACATAGGCGACTACACAATAGCCGGACAGAGAGTGCGGTGATTCTCCCCCCCACCGGCGTCCTCTTCCTCCGCTAATCACCCCCACCACAAAAAATGGGGAATTATTTGGAAGTGTCAAGAAAAGGGTGTAACTTTGCCGACGAATATAGAAAATGCTTATGCCAACAGTTTTTATCCTCTTTGGTTACATCTTCAAATTTTATTCAGATGATCATGAACCCATCCATGTTCACGTGGTGAAAGATGGGAAGGAAGCCAAATATAATGTGGTTCCCCAAGTTGAGCAAGTGTTCAATCACGGATTCAAAAAGCATGAGATATCCATCATAGAGGGCGTGATAGAAGAAAACGTGGAAGTGATTATAGACCGTTGGAAGAACTATTTTGGCATTCAAGACGAAGACTAATGGTGACGAAGCACAAAATACAACGTGTGTGGGTAGATGACACAAGGGTGTATGCACTCACGGAGGATGGCTTGCAGGCGAGCTATCCCTTCTCCAGGTGGAGACGTCTTGCCAAGGCCACGCCCGAACAGCGCCAAAACTTCTACCTTTCCTATGCGGGCATCCATTGGCCTGACATTGACGAAGACCTCAGTTTCGAGGGCATGTTTGCCGACGCAGGACTGTGTGAGCGCACCCCCACCGAAGATGCCGTCTATTATGAGACGGAGTATATGAGGAAAGCAGGTGAGGAAGAGGAAAGGAGTAGGGTGGCGGAAGGATGACATTTAGAAATGGAGTGATAAGAAAAAGATAGCCCGTGCAGCGAGAGTGCTGTGCGAGTCAGATTACCATGTGTTTATAGCAAAATTCGCCCCTCTTTTCGCCCCTCTACCAAACGTCATTCCTTAAAATCCCTTATTTTTATTGGGTTTCCCATACATAGTCCGGATTTCTCCCACGAACCGATGGCAAAAGTACAAATATTCTTTGGAACGACAACGGGTTTCATAAAAAAAGTAGAAGAAAGGTGTTATATTCCCCAAAAAGGTGTAACTTTGCAGAAAATTCAATCATGTGTAAATTATGAAAAGAGAATGTAAAAAAGTTGCTATGAGCAAAGAGGATTGTCTGCAATTTTTCGTTGCTGGGCGTATTGACGATCTTTGGATTTGGCTGATTCGATGTCGTGTGGCTCAGTGGGTGAATGAGAAGGGCAACAGAAGTTATTGGACTGTGGTGTATCATCATGCCCAGCATATGGGTGTTTTGACCGAACAAACCAGTATTGAGGATTTTTCCCGTCTGCTCCTGATGCTCTGTCCTGGAGTGACCAAACCTGGTGATACTCCCCAGAAGTTACTGTCGAGCATGTATAAGTGCAATTTACGTTTCTCCACAGAAGAGGGTGGTGCCAGTTGGTCAAAAATCCAAGAACTGTACAAGGAGCTGACGACACTCTATATCATGCCTATTCCTGGTGTATCCCAACCCGATCCGACCGATACGCTTGAAGGCAGGCTTCATGCGTATCTGGAGAATCTTGTCGCCACAGCCCCATGGACATTGATTAAGGAACATCCACAATACAAACACCATACCGCCACATTTTCTGTGTCCACTTATTTATCGGAGTCATTGATGAACCAGAATCTCTCCTCCTCCGAATTAGTGTTTGTGTGCCTTGATGAGCGGGTGAGCGAAGACAAGGTGCGCCTGTTGCAGTCCAAGTATCAGCATGAGCGTATTTCCAGATTGTTCCTTGTCTCCACTTATGGCTTTGACAATACGACGCGGAGTACAGCTGCAGAATGTAACGTGGCTCTGATGAGAATTGACATGACGAAAAAAGTGGACAGCATCACCGTCGTGCTGTATCGCCACGACAGTGATGTGAACCCTAATAGAGAATATCGCCAAATGTTGCAAGGGAAGTTGAGCATGGCTGTTCCCTTGGTCATTGAGGATGTGGATTACATTACGGTTTCCATGTCTTACATGCTGCGTCGGTACAGCATCCCCGTGCAGGAGTCAAACCTGATCAAGGCGCCTGATTTGACAGATGAGGAGATTGAGCAGAAGGCGATGGACATGATAGCGAATGACCTCAGTTATTACGATTCGATATTGAAAAAACTGTCCATCTGTGACACCCCTCCTGTGTGCAGCATCAATCCTTATGTGCTGGCAGACAGATTTGGCCTGAAGGTGAAGCATACGAATCGGTCTGTCAGAGGGAACCTGGGCGGAATCCATCTGGGAAATCGCAAGGTGACCATCCATCACGGTGAGTGCGCCGCACGTTCCAAATTTTCCATGGCGCATGAAATAGGTCACGATGTGCTCCATGCCCATTACAATCTGCGCTCAGACACATCAAACGGGCGGAATGCTGATATACAGATTGAGCCAAGTGAGGAAAAAAGAATGGAGCATCAAGCCAATCATTTTGCCTCCTGCCTGCTCATGCCATCTCCCATTGTGCGGCGCATTTTTTCCATCTACCTCCAAAAGGAACTCGGAATGGGGTGTCAGGAGAAGCTGACATTGGGCAACACGGAACGTGACCGCTATCTGTTTCATCACATCGTGGGGCCAGTGGCACGAAAGATGGACGTGTCGATGGAGTCTATGAAATACCGTTTGTACGACTTGAAGCTTTTGGATGTGTCTGACCATGAGTTACTGAAACGCATGAAATAGTCCATTTCATATTGCTTCCAAAATGTTCCATTCGTTTTGGAAGATTCTTTCTAATTTCACGTTGGAATACCTCCAACTTTCCAATTCCCCGATGTGCTCCCTCCACATCGGGTTTTTCTTGTACCTTTGCATCAGAAACTTCGGGGGCTTCTTCCGTCTGATGCGGATGAGTAAACCTGAAGGACTATTTTGAACGTACATTAAACAAATAGAAAATATATGGATAATCAAGAGATGATTAATGAGAAGTTTTCCATTTTCGGAAGAGGGTGGCGGAATCAAAAAGGTGATGCCGTATTGGCTACTAAGCCACAGCAGACACAGGACCTCCTGTGGGTTCATGACTATATTACATCTGAACGCGCACGATGGGCAACGGAGACACTTAGGGGCATGGCGGAAAATGCCACCAAAGAAGAGATGAGCGACTTCAAGAAACTGAACTTTGAGGTGGCGACCTTCAATGGGGTGTTTTCTTACAGGAATGCCCGTAGT
>CADCQH010000147.1 GCA_902803605.1 uncultured Bacteroidales bacterium
GCTCAATCTTGAATTGGACAAATCCAAGAGCTCTTGGAAACGCTCAATCTTGAATTGGACAAATCCAAGAGCTCTTGGAAACAAATAAAAATTTTTTCTAACCTAAAAAACAAAATGAATCATGGATGGCTGCACTACTTATCTGCCCGGGGCGGTGAAGCGGGGTGTGGCGGTGAGGAAGAAGCTGTAGTGGTGGGGCTGGTTGCCGTCGATGGTGTACTGGGGCAGGGTGCGCTTGCCCCATGTGTCGGTGCCGCCTACGCCATGCACGCTGAGGTCGATGTTGAGGTTGACGAAATCACCGCGCCGGAGTTCGTGGGGGTGTCCCACGCCGAGCGCTTCCTCGCCGTAGTCCCATGCACGGATGCAGAGGGGCTGGCAGCCCTCGATGTTCAGGGTCTGGCGTCCCTGCTGCTGTCGGGACGGGGAGAGGGAGAACCAGCGGATGTCGCTGCGGTTGCCGTTGTCCTGCGGATGGATGTACTCGGTCATGTAGTCGGCGAGAGGCATCTGATATTCTCCCAGGAAGGCGGAGCGCTTGCGGTCGGGATAGTTCTCCCAGGGTCCGCGGCCGTAGTAGTGGATGTCGGTGTAGTCGGCGGGCAGCCGCATCCTCATGCCGAACTTGGGCATCAGGGGTATGTCGGCGGCGGTGGGCCGGTAGTCCATGTCCACCTTGATGCGTCCGTCGGCGGTGAAGGCATAGACGAGCCGGAGGTCTGCCCCCACGGGCAGTGAGAGGTCGTAGATGATGTTCAGGGTGGAGTCGTTGACCTCGGTACGGATGGCACGGGTGGTACGGTTCTTCGCCGCATCTTGCCATGCGCTCACTCGACGGGCAAAGTTGGCGGCTCCCTGGTTGTCGTTCTCGGGCTTCCAGAAGTAGGGTTCGAGGGGTGCCTGCAGCATTTCCTGTCCGTTGACGCGCCATGAGGTCATGGCTCCCGTGTTGTCGATGAAGACGGAACCGTTCGCCATCTTGACGGATGTGCCGCCGTCCTCCTGACGCGACTCGGCGGGTGTGCCCGGCATCCGGGTCGAGAACATGTGGAACTGCAGCACGAACTGCTCGCGTGCCACGACGAATCCCCTGGGCGCCCAGGGCTTGTCCTCCTTCAGGCGGGCGCTGACGTTGAGCAGGGTCTCGCTGCCGTGGCGGATGGTGTCGAAGGTGATCTCGTACTCGTCGGGGGAGGTGAACTGGTCGCGGTTGATGATGCGGATTTCATCGCCCTCGCGCACGAACTTCAGGGGCTGATAGACATATTGCACCTCATAGAAATGCGGATGAGGAGTGCGGTCGGGAGCGAGGATGCCATTGAGGCAGAAAGGTCCGTCGTTGGGCTTGTCGCCAAAGTCGCCGCCATACGCCCAGAACTCGTCGGCATCCTTCTGCAACCTGTCGGAGGTGCGCAGGCGGGAACCGTCGATGGGCTTGGCGATGCCCTGGTCCACCCAGTCCCAGATGGCGGCTCCGCAGATGGTGCTGTCGGCATAGATGACATCCCAGTATTCCTGCAGGTTGCCCATGGAATTGCCCATCGCGTGGGCATACTCACGCATCATGAAGGGCTTGTCGGTCACCCGACGGGCCGCCTCGCGCAGTTCGTCGGGATAGAGGTAGGAGTCGTCATGGATGGCAGAATACCGGCGGTCGCTGTCGAAGAACGGAGGACGGGTCGTGTCGAGTTCCCTCACCTTGTCATACATGGCCTCGATGTTCGGTCCCACGCCGCCCTCGTTGCCGAGGCTCCAGAGAATGACGCAGGGATGGTTGTAGTCGCGCCTGACCACCGACTCAGCCCTGTCCACGTGGGCATCCCTGAACGCCGGGTCTTCGCCCATCACACGGTTGGCATAGCCATAGCCGTGCGTCTCCTGGTTGGCCTCGTCCATCACGTAGATGCCCCAGCGGTCGCAGAGCTCATAGAGATATTCGCGGTCGGGATAGTGGCTGGTGCGGAGGAAATTGACGTTCGCCTGCTTCATCAGACGGATGTCCTGCTCGTAGGTGGCATCGTCCACATAGCGCCCCGTGCGCGGATGGTGGTCGTGACGGTTCACGCCCCGCAGCTTGACGTTCTTGCCGTTCACCTTGAAGACCTCTCCGGCTATCTCCACCTTCTTCACGCCCAGATGGTAGTCGAAGTGCTCGATCAGCCTGTCGTCCTTGTCCCTCAGTTCGACACTGAACGGATAGAGGTTTGGCTTCTCTGCCGACCAGAGACGTGGGTGCTCCATCGGGAAACTCAAAGCGACGGTGGTCGTGTCGCCGGCAGCAAGGGGGTTCACGTTTCCCGTCGCCTGATAGTCACCCATCTTGAAGACCACGCGCAGGCCCTTGGCGGTTTTCCTGCCCGTCTGACAAAGGGAGATGTCTGCATGGATGGTCGCCTGACTGTAATCGCCGTTCAGGTCGGAAGTGACGTGGTAGTCGGCAATGTGCGTCAGCGGCCTCACCCACAGCTGCACGGGGCGGAAGATGCCGCTGAGCCGCCACATGTCCTGGTCCTCGAGATAGGAGCCGTCGCTCCAGCGATAGACCTCCACCGCCAGCTTGTTCCTGCCGGCCTTCAGGAACTTCGTCACGTCAAACTCGGCAGGCGACATGGAGTTCTGGCTGTAGCCCACCTTCTTGCCGTTCACCCACACATACATGGCGGAGTGAACGCCCCCGAAATGAAGGATGAGATTCTGCCGCAGCATCTCCTTGGTCACATCGACAAAGGTGACGTACGACCCGACGGGGTTGCGGTTCTCGTAGGCCGTCCAGTCACGGGGAGGTTCGGAAGTCACGCTCGGGCGGTTCCGCTGAAACGGATACGTCATGTTGGTGTAGATGGGCGTGCCATAGCCCTGTGTCTGCCAACAGCCCGGCACGGCAATCCTGTCCCACTGGCTCACATCGTAGTCCTGGCGATAGAAGTCAGCAGGACGTTCCTCGGGATTGCGGCTCCAGTGGAAATACCATTGTCCGTCGAGCGAAAGAATTTCAGAACACTCCTTCTCCTTGGAAGGAAGTTGCAGGGTGGCATGGTAAGGTAGTTTGTTGATGCCCAGCACATGGGGATTCTCCCAGTCATTGATGGTCTGTGCCGATGCCTTTCCAGTGAGTGTCAGCAAGGCAGCGAGCAGCACGGTAAAGTTCTTTTTCATTGGTTTTAATGGAATGTTGATGCAAAGTTACGATTTTTTCACTACCTTTGCAACTCCAAATATAAAAAACGTTTCAGGACATGAACAGATGGATGACATTATTGCTCGCCTTGTTTCTTGCGCTTGACATACAGGCACAGGAAGTGGAATACAGCAGGGAGGACAGTGCATTGGTGGTGAAGCTGTTGAAGGAAGCACCCACGCAAAGAGGCGGGGAGAACCCCATATTCTACTTCGGCAAGAAGTTTCTGGGACTCCCATACGTGGCACACACTTTGGAACTGGGCGACAGGGAACACCTCATCGTGAACCTCCACGGACTCGATTGCACCACGTTCGTGGAGACGGTGGTGGCACTCTCAATGTGCGACCAGCAGAACAAGCGCACCTTCGACGACTACTGCAGGAACCTCTCGAAGATTCGTTTCCGCGAGGGGAAGATGACCGACTACACCTCCCGCCTCCATTACTTCACGTGGTGGGCAGAAGACAACGAGCGGTTGGGCATCGTGAGGGATATTGCGCCCAAGACGGAACCCTGGGGAGCCTTCACGGCCGTGCAGACCATCAACATCAACTATATGTCTGCCCATCCGACGCTCTATAAGCAGCTGAAGAACCACCCCCAGTTCGTGGCACCCATCAGACAATATGAGCAGGCTTCCAACGGCAAGAAGTTCCGCTACATCCCCAAGAAGAACCTCGCCTGGAAACAGGACACGGCATTGGGAGCCGTGAAGGACGGTGACATCGTGGCGATGCTGACCGACAGCGACGGACTCGACACGCGCCACATCGGCATCGCCTTCTGGCAGGACGGGAAACTCCACCTGCTCCATGCCTCCAGCCTCTACAAGAAGGTGCTCCTGAGCCCTGAGACTTTCTACGAGTACGAGATGAAGCAGGACAAGCACACGGGCATCCGCGTGTTCCGCTTCATCGGTGAATAATAGTGATTTATACATTATATAATATATATAATAGCAGACGACGTGTTTTATTGCTTTTCAGGAACGGGAAACAGCCAGTGGGTGGCAGACAAGCTCCAGGGGCTGATGAATGACGAGGCGGATGTCTTCGGCATGGTCTTCCCTGTCTATGCATGGGGCATTCCCAAGGTAGTCAAGGAGTATATCGAGACTCATCAGGCGGACATCAAGGCCGCTCAATATGTGTGGGCGGTGATGACGTGCGGCGATGACATCGGCTATGCGGACAGCATCCTCAACAAGGCCCTGGGGCGAGAGGCCGACGCCGTATTCTCTGTCCGGATGCCCAACACCTATGTCTGCCTGCCCGGCTTCGATGTGGATAAGGACGAGGTGGCAACCGCCAAGGTGCAGGAAACCCTCCAACGCCTCCCCTCCATCGCCGAAAGCATCAGGACGAGAAAGAAAAAGACCGAAGTGGTGAGAGGCAAGATGGCATGGGTGAAGACCTACGTGCTGCGTCCCCTCTTCAACCGCTTCCTCGTCACCGACAAGTATTTCCATACCAACAAATATTGCATCCAGTGCAAGCGTTGTGTGCGTGCCTGTCCGCTGGACAACATCACCACCGACGCCAAGGGCAACATCGTATGGAAGCACGAGAACTGCACGGGATGCCTGCGCTGCTACCACCGATGCCCCAGCCATGCCGTACACTTCGGCAAGTTCACCAAGAACAAAGGACAAAAGATTCATGACTTTGACTAATCCTCGCCAACGAGAACAGATGATTATCTGTCCTCGACAAGAGACAAGATGATTCCCAATCAACGACAAGAGACAAGATGATTTCGATAGATAAATTAGGAGTGGAGTTCTCCGCCACCCCACTTTTTTTAGATGCCAGTTTCGTGGTCAACCCCAAAGACCGCATCGCCCTCGTGGGCAAGAACGGTGCAGGCAAGAGCACCATGCTGAAGATTATAGCGGGCTTGCAGGAACCCACCTACGGACAGGTGGCTCGTCAGAAGGATATCACCATCGGCTATCTGCCACAGGTGATGAGACTCGCCGACAGCCGCACCGTGATGGAGGAGGCGGAAACAGCCTTTGCCCACATCAGCGAGATGCAGGAACGGCTCGACAGGATGAACGAAGAGATTGCCCGCCGCACAGACTACGAAAGCGAATCCTACATGGCTCTCATCGAGAAATTCACCCACGAGAACGACCGCTTCACCATGATGGGCGGAGCCAATTATCATGCCGAACTGGAACGAACCCTGCAGGGACTGGGGTTCCAGCGTGCAGACTTCGACCGACCCACGTCCGAATTCTCTGGCGGATGGCGCATGCGCATCGAACTGGCCAAACTTCTTCTCCAGAGACCCGACCTCCTCTTGCTCGACGAGCCGACCAACCACCTCGACATCGGGTCTATCCAGTGGCTGGAACAGTTCTTGGCACAGCGCGCCAATGCCGTCATTCTGGTGAGCCACGACAGGGCCTTCATCAATAACGTGACCAACCGAACCATCGAAATCACCTGTCATCGGATCAACGACTACAAGGTCAAGTACGACGAGTACGTGCAACTGCGTGACGAGCGTCGCGAACAGCAACTGCGTGCCTACGAAAACCAGCAGAAGGAGATTGCCGACATCAAGCAGTTCATCGAGACCTTCAGGTATAAACCCACGAAAAGCAACCAGGTACAATCGCGCATCAAGATGCTGGAGAAGATTGTGCCCATCGAGATTGACGAGGTCGATAACAGCCACCTCCATCTGAAGTTTCCGCCCTGTCTGCGCAGCGGCGACTACCCCATCATCTGCGACGACGTCAAGAAGAGCTATGACGCTCATCTGGTCTTCAGCGATGTCACCCTGACCATCAAGCGAGGTGAGAAGGTGGCATTTGTGGGTAATAACGGTGAGGGAAAATCCACGCTCGTCAAGTGCATCATGGGCGAGATACCCTTTGAGGGGCATCTGAAGATTGGGCATAACGTGCAGATTGGCTACTTCGCCCAGAACCAGGCCCAGCTGTTGGACGAGAACGTGACAGTGTTCGACACCATCGACCGTGTGGCACGTGGCGACATCCGTCTGAAAATCCGCGACATCCTCGGTGCCTTCATGTTCGGCGGCGAGGCATCCGACAAATACGTGAAAGTGCTCTCAGGCGGTGAACGCAGCCGACTCGCCATGATTCGTCTCCTGCTCGAACCCGTCAACCTGCTCATCCTCGACGAGCCGACCAACCACCTTGACATGCAGTCAAAGGATGTGCTCAAGCAAGCTATCAAAGACTTCGACGGCACAGCCATCATCGTTTCCCACGACCGCGACTTCCTCGACGGACTCGTGGAAAAGGTCTATGAGTTTGGAGGCGGCAAGGTGCGCGAACACCTCGGCGGCATCTACGATTTCCTCCAGAAGAAGCAGATTGAGAGCCTGAACCAGTTGGGGCAGAACCTGAACAGTGCAGGAAGTCCATCGGGCACGGTTGCCACCCCTAAGCCTTCAGCTCCAAACACCCAATCCTCAACGGTCAACACCCATCCCTCGACTCTCAACGCCACCCCCAAGGACTTGGGCAACAAAATCCAGTCGCTCCTCTCCTACGCCGAGATGAAAGAACGCAACAAGACCATCAAGAAAGCAGAAAAGGCCGTGGAACAAGCCGAACAGAAAATCGCCAAACTGGAAAAGGAAATCGCCGACATCGAAGCTAAACTGGCCACACCAGAGGGAGCCACCGACCCCCATCTCTTCACGCAATACGGGGAACTGAAGACCCAACTCTCTGCCGCCGAAGACGAATGGACGGAAGCCAGCATGGAACTCGAAGACCTGAAAGGATAGGTGCAACAGTGCGGTCAGTCCGGCTTCCCGATGACATACAGTTCCACGGGCACCACACCGGCACGCAGCATGTCCAGCGCCTCCGCCGCCTTGTTGCTCAGGTCGATGACACGTCCCTTGGCAAAGGGGCCACGGTCTTTCACCGACGCCACCACCTCCTTGCCGTTCCTCGTGTTCACCACCCGAATCTTCGTGCCGAAAGGTAATTTCTTGTGTGCACAGAACAGTCCGTTCCGGTCATAGCGCTCACCCGACGCCATCATCCTGCCGTGGGTGCGAGCCGAATAATACGTGGCATCCCCTTTTTCATACAAACACCACTTCGCTGTATCGGACTTTGCTGCCGTATCAGCCTTCTCTGCTGCCGAAGTCTTTGCTGCTGCCGAAGTCTTTACTGATGCTTTAGCCTTTACCTTGGCCGACGCCCTCCCCTTGTGCACTTGTCCGTGACAGCACAAGACCGACACGGCGGCGCATAAGAAAAAAATAAAAAAACGGTGGCGATGATTGTACATATATAACAATGATTTAGGTGGCATTGCGCTTACAAAGTAACGGAAAAAACTCCACACCCACAACTTTTTGTGTAAAAAATCCCCTTTTCGTTTTGATATGTCCGAAAAATGCGCTACCTTTGCACCCGCAATGCAAAAGAGGAACCACTCGGAAACATTGGCGTCATTTACATCGCGGGGTGGAGCAGTTGGTAGCTCGCCAGGCTCATAACCTGGAGGTCGCATGTTCGAGTCCTGCCCCCGCAACCAAATCCAGAAAGAAGTTCCCCACGAACTTCTTTTTTTGAACAAGCCTACCGTGCCGGAATGGTGGAATGGTAGACACGAGGGACTTAAAATCCCTTGGGCATTGCGCCCGTGCGGGTTCGAGCCCCGCTTCC
>CADCQH010000148.1 GCA_902803605.1 uncultured Bacteroidales bacterium
CTGGTTGTACTCAGAAGTCATGGCGCAAACGTGCATCTGGCAAGCGCAGTCGCACTTAGGCTCATACTGCTTCACAATCTGTGCCCAGAGCATACGCGCAGCACGGAACTTCGCAATCTCCATGAAGTAGTTGTCGCTCACGCCCATGTTGAACTTGATGCGCTTGGCTGCCTCGGTGGCATCTACGCCTGCCTCGGTCAGCACGTTCATGTACTCAGCACCCCAAGCCAGCGCGTAACCTAACTCCTGATAGATGTAGGCACCCGCATTGTTCAGCGCAACAGAGTTTATGTTGATGCATTTGTAGCCAGGCAACTCGGCCAAAGCCTCGATGAGGGGCTTGGCGCATTCGAGCACGGCAGACACGTCCTTGCCCTTGCAGAGAATCTTGCTGACAGGGTCGAAATTGATGCTTCCCTTTAGGTCGGCCAGCGGATAGTTCTTCTCCTTGAAATATTCCACGAGAATCTGAGCGAGTTCCACACAATGACGCTGGCAAGTCTTGAAGTTCAGTTCCACATACTGAGGCAGGATGCCGTCGAGCAGGGTGGAGATGAACTCCTTGCTGATGTTCTTGCCCGAAATCTTGAAACCGAGAGAGTCAACACCCTTGTTCAGGATGTCGAGCGCCTTGGCATTGGCAGCCTTGGCATCCTCCACGTCGATTTCCTGACGCACAAACCAGAGGTTGTTGTCCTTCTTGTTGCCGCGGATGAACGGGAACTCACCGGGCAGAGAATCCACAGCCTTGAGATCCTTCAAGTCCTCGCGGCGGTAGAAAGGCTGTACGTTGAAGCCTTCGTTGGTTCTCCAGACCAACTTCTTCTGGAAGTCCGCACCCTTGAGGTCCACCTCAATCTTGTCCAACCACTCCTGCGTGGTGGGCGCCTGAAACTCCGAGAAGAGTTTTTCCTTGTTATTAGCCATAAAATATCAATTAAAAAAGTGTTGTAAGTGTTTTCACATCTGAATGCTTTTCTGCGTACATGAGACGTGCGCGTGAAAAAGTCCACAAAGGTACGCATTTTTTGTGGATGGTACAAAATAAAATGCCTTTTTTTCTTCCCAAAGAGTTTCCTTACGGCAAAAGGAGGGTTTCTTACCGACAAAAGGTTTTCTTTACGTTTCAATAAGGTGCCCTTATTCCCCAATAAGGTACCCTTATTCCAGAATAAGCGTCCCTTATCAGAAAATAGCCAGCCATTAAGGAGAAACAACCATGCATCGGCTTCAAAGATCTCTTACAGATTTGACATCGATTCAATTCTACTTTCAGTAAGATGGATTAATCTCTATCAACCTCGTAACTTCAAAATGTTGAGTGAATGAATAACAACAAGGTTATTCTGCTTTCGATGTCTTCTTGGTGGAGTGTTGTTGGATGTTCGTCACTTTGGCGTCCGCATCCACTTTCACCTCGTCCAATACAGCCTGGGCTTTGGCTGAGAGATAGTCGCGAATGGAGAACCCCTTGTCTTTCATACGCGAGAAGATGCCCACTTTAAGTTTGTAGGAGAGCAGGAATGCGTCGAGGGCATTGTTGTATTGTGTAGCGAACTGCTTGTTCTTGATGTTCACCTTGGTGCTCTTGATGACAGGGTCGAGGTGTTCGTGCAGTTTCGTGTGGAAATAATTCATGGCGGCCTGCAGTCGTTGTTGCAGTCTCTCGTCATGGGCAAAAGAAGAGCCGCTTTGCTGCATCAGCGTGGCGTACTGCTGTTGAAACTTCTGCGACACAATCACCACATCCGTGTCTATCATCGGCAACGATGTCTGGATGGTTTCCAGCAGTTGCGGATGGGTTTTGTATAGATGCTCATTCACCACGCGGAGGAAATATCTCATGTCGCCCTGCAGAATACGGAAATCGAACAGTTCATTCAGCAAGGAATAGTAATACTCCCACATCATCTGTGGCAGTTTTCCCTCGGTCTGCTGTGCCTCCATGAGTTCATGCTCGATATAAGCATTGACGGATGCGTCCGTTATGACTGAACCTGTTGCTAACGGGCGTGCCAAGACCATGCCCTCGAGTGTACGGCATCGACTGAGTGCCACATAGACCTGTCCGTGAGTGAAAGAATCCGTAATGTCCAGCACGGCGTGGTCGAACGTCAGCCCCTGGCTCTTGTGTACGGTGATGGCCCACGCCAGTCGTAAGGGATATTGCCTGAAGGTTCCTTCAACTTCTTCCCGAATCTCCTTTGTTTCTTCGTCAATCACATATTTGGTGTTCTCCCATACCAGGCGAGGCACGTATATCGTGCGATTATCTTCCTTGCAATGTATGACGATGAGCACTTCCTCGCCATCTTCATCCCAAGCGAATCCTTCTACCGTTCCGATTTTGCCATTGTAGTATGCTTTCTCTGGATTGGGGTCATTCTTGATGAACATGACCTGCGCCCCTTCTTTCAGTACCAACCGTTCATCGGCAGGATAACTGGTCTCTGGAAAGTTCTTGCGAATCTCCGCCATGAACACCCTTTCCTTGGCTTTGAGAAGATTCAACTGGGTCTCGTTGTACGTTTGTGCCATGCGGTTATGGGTGGTCAATCGTATCCAGTCCTCATCCTTAGGAGGGGCGAAGCTCGCTTGATATCGAGCATTCAGGGCTTGCATCGTCGCCGTATCCACTTGGTTGTTACGAATCTTTCCCAAGATGTTGATGAATGCTTCATCTTGTTGGCGATAGATGTGTTTCAATTCGATGGTCACATACTGTATCTGTTGTAGTGCCTTGCTTCCGAAAAAGTAGGGAGTGGAGTAATAGGGGGACAGCATTGCCCATTCACGTTCTTGAGCCACTGGCGCCAGTTGTTGCAAATCGCCAATAAGGAGCAGTTGTACACCGCCAAACGGTTTGTTACGGTCTTTGTATTTCCGCAGTTCCTGATCAATAGCATCAAGCACATCGCATCGCACCATCGAAATCTCGTCAATTACCAGCAAGTCGAGTGTCTTGATGAGATTCTTCTTGTCTTTCCCCATCTTATAGTGCCCTGCCTTCTCTCCTCGTTTCATGCCAGGTACGATGGGACCGAAGGGTAGTTGGAAAAACGAGTGAATGGTCTGTCCTTGGGCATTGATGGCAGCCACACCAGTGGGTGCCAGCACGACCATCCGTTTGGGCGTTCGTTCTCTGAGCGTCCGCAGAAACGTGGTCTTGCCAGTTCCAGCCTTTCCTGTCAAAAATACCGACACGTTGGTACTGGTTACAAAGCGCCAAGCCACATTCATCTCGTGGTTGTGGACACCTTGTTCTTCGGCCAGACGGGAAGAGAACACGTCATCCATTGATGCGATGTCAAGGTAATCAGCCATGCGTTTTTTATAAACAGTAGCGCCCCGATAGAAACGGGACGCTACCGTCTTTGTTGATAATGTTTGTCTCTTTGTATAGTCTATTATCCCACGCAGAAAGTGGTATCCTCAGCCTATTTGCAGGGGATGTCTTCGATGCGTTGCTGATGACGGCCACCTGCAAACTCGGTGCTGAAGAATTCGTCAAGACATTGACGGCACACTTCTTCGCTGATGAATCTGCCTGGGAAGACAATGACGTTGGCATTGTTGTGTTCGCGGATGAGATGTGCAATCTCCGGTCTCCAGACAAGACCGGCGCGGATGCTCTGGTGCTTGTTGAGGGTCATGGAGATGCCTTCGCCCGAACCGCACATGGCAATGCCGCGTTCCACCTCACCAGCTTCGATGCCTTCAGCCAGCTTGTGACCATAGGTGGCATAGTTGCAGCTGTCTTCGGTGTAGGTGCCGTAGTCCTTATATTCAATGCCCTTTTCCTCCAAGTAGCTCTTGACGAACTGCTTGAGAGGAAAAGCGGCGTGATCGGATGCTATACCAAGTTTCATTTAAAAGAGTTTATTGACCTGTGCGTAAACATTTTCTGCGGTGTAGCCGAGCTTCTCGTCGAGCACCTTGTAGGGAGCAGAGAAACCGAAACTCTCGAGACCCCAGATGGTGCCTTCTGCCTCAGGCACGAGACCGAGGAGGTTGACTGGCAGACCTGCGGTGAGACCGAACTTCTTCACGCCCTGTGGGAGAACGCTCTGCTGGTACTCCTTCGGCTGCTGACGGAAGAGACCCTCAGATGGAACGCTGACGATGCGAACTTTCTTGCCGTCCTTGCGGAGAAGTTCTGCACCAGCCACAAGAGTAGATACCTCAGAACCTGTAGCCACGAGGATTACATCTGGGTTCTCATCAGAGCCAGCCACGATGTAGCCACCCTTGGCTGCCTGGCTGTAGTCGTTGCCTGCAGGCAGGTTGTTGATGTTCTGACGAGAGAGGATGAGGGCTGATGGGGTAGCCATGTTCTCCATAGCAAGTGCCCATGCAGCGGTAGTC
>CADCQH010000149.1 GCA_902803605.1 uncultured Bacteroidales bacterium
CATGGCCGAGTACATCCGTGCCCAGCAGGACCGGGGCATGAGCGAGAGCGCCTTCAACCGGGTGGTCAAGTTCCTCGGCAACTGGAAATCCTCCTGCTCCTCCTATCCCCAGAAGGAGTTCATCTCAGCCCTCCTCACCTCGATGGAGAAGAAGCAGAACGGGCAATAGTTCTTGGGTGCCTTCATACCCTCCAAAGTACCGTTTTGTAAAGATTTGAAGAAATTATTTCTAAAAAATCGGAATAAATGGATGTGTTTATCAGTTTTATTCGTAAATTTGCACCCTGTAATCTGCATGGTGACTCAAATGAATGGATTTTGGGGAGGATAGCGGATCATTATTTATGATAAAAAGGAATATAATGAAAAGGAGATTCATCTTTACATTGGTTCTGCTGCTGACGGCATTGCAAGTCATGCTGGCACAAGACGAAATCATCGACCTGAGTGCTCAGGGCTATGTGGAGGGCGAAGCTGTTACGACATTCAATGGCACGAATTGTACCATTACCTTCGCCAAGGGTGACAATGATCGAGGCGTGGTACCCAAGTACTACAACAACGGTGCAGCCGTGCGTGTTTATTTCGGCAACACTATAACGGTGGCTGCCCAGAACGGCAAGACCCTGTCCGCCATCACGTTCGTATATGGTTCGGGCGGCAACAGCAACCCAATCACCGTTAATGTGGGCAGCTTTGCCATTGACACATGGACGGGTTCAGCCCCTCAGGTGGTTTTCAGTGTCGGCGGTAAAAACGGGCATCGCCGTGTGCAGAAAGTGGAGGTGACTTATGAGAGTGCCGTCAACTCTCCTGTTATCAGCGGCACCACACCATTCAATGGGAGCACTACTGTCACCATCACAGCGGATCGGGGAACAATACGTTATACCACCGACGGAAGCATACCGACACAGTCAAGCACAATATATGATAACTCCTTCACAATCACCCAAAGCACCGTTGTGAATGCTATTGCCATCAAAGACAATGAGACGAGCAACGTGGCGACCAAACTGTTTGAGAAAAATGCTGAGCAGTGGAGTGGTATGGGTACTAAAGCCTCCCCCTACATTATATCTAAAGCGGAAGATCTCGGCAATTTGGCCACCCGTGTAAATGCAGGTGAGTCATTCGCTGGTGTCTATTTCAAGATGGGTGCCGATATCAGCTACGACACAGGAGAGACGGTCACCAGTCAGTCTAATAACTACACTTGTATCGGCAATAACCAATATGCCTTCAAGGGCGTATTTGATGGTGACGGTCATACCATAAGCGGCATCCGTGTTTATCAGCAGTCTTCTTATAACTATGGTCTGTTTGGCTTTATCGATGGTGGTGCCGTTGTCAAGAATCTTACGCTGTCTGATTGTCGATTTACGGTTCCTGATTGTGCTGGTGCTATTGTGGGGACCGTCTATTCTGGTTCTGTTGAAAACTGTCATGTGGCAGACAATGTTCGTATTCATGGTACGGGCAGCACAGGTTACCATGGCGGCGTTGTCGGTAGGTTGTATCTCGGCAAGGTGATAGGATGCATCAGTGCCGCTACATTGAGTGTTGTCGATGGAGAAACCCCAGGACGCTATGGCGGTATTACTGGAAGTCATGAAGCAGGAAGTATCATTCATTGCCTTGCCATTAATGTCAAGTTGCCCGAAGCCAGTCTTTTTACTGTAGAGAGTGGCAAAAGGAATCTTGGTGCCATCGCAGGTTATTCACAAGGTACAGTTACAGGGTGTCTTTATGAAGGTTGTACTTTTGGAAATACCGCAGCCAGTGTGGGATTGGGTAATCCGTCCAATAATGTAGATACTAACCAAGCACTTGACGCCACCACTTATGTTATCGGCAAGGAAAGCCCGACATTGATTTTTGATGAAGATGAGCCTAACCCAGATGTGGTGGAGGCATATACCAATGCGTTGGTCTATCAAGGAACGGCATACACGGCCAAGGACAAGACGGTGACCGTCGCGCTCAATAACCGCACGCTCTACAAGGATGACTCGTGGAACACGCTCTGCTTGCCTTTCAATACCTCGCTGACAGGTGATTTGGTCAATGCTGACATCTGTACGCTGAGCACGACCGAGTTTGATGAGAAGACAGGCGTACTGACATTGAACTTCACGCCTGCATCGGGTGAGGACGCAGTCACATCCATTGTCGCTGGCAAGCCCTACTTGATCAAGTGGGCGACTGCTGCGGACATCAAGAATCCAACGTTTACCGGCGTCACCCTCAGCAACACGCTCAGCCCTGTAGAGACCAGCGCTGTGGACTTCGTGGGTACCAACACGTCTGTCAACTTCACATACGATGACAATACCGTCCTCTATCTCGGAGATGGCAACATGCTCTATTATCCTTCTGCAGACATGACCATCAGTCCTTTCTGTGCCTACTTCAGACTGAGGGGCTTTGAGGCAGGTGCCCATGCTGACCCGAATCCAGACAGTGTCCGTGGTTTCATTCTCAACTTCGCTGATGACGCTGTGACGAAAGTTGAAGAAGTCAGAGACGTTAATGAAGTTGATGGCGGTAACTGGTACACCCTGACAGGTGTGAAGCTCGACGGGAAACCCACACAGTCCGGCATCTACATCAAGGACGGCAGAAGGTATGTCATCAAATAGGACAACCTCAAGAACGAGTGAGAGATAGAAAAGAAAGAAGGAGCATCTGTGGGATGCTCCTTCTTGTTGATGTAAGGTGAGGTTTATTCCTCCTCTTCGCCTGGGTCGTCGCCGTCGCCAAGGATGTTACCAACGAACTCCTCCGCCTTCTTCTGGCAAGCCTCCTGGAACTTCTCGAGAGCCTCGTCCATCTTCTTCTCCTCGTCAGCGCTTGGCTTGTAGTCAGGATACTTCTTCTCCATCTCGTCGAACTTGGTCTCGAAGTCGTTGCCAATGGCTTCCAGCTCTTCGAGGGTCTGAACCTTCTCAACCTTCTCGGTAGCTTCTTCAATCATCTCAATAGCTTCCTCACCTGGAGTTGGCTTTGAACATGCTGCGAGCACGAGTGCTGCGAGTGCAACGATTGGAACTAAAAATTTCTTCATATAAATTTTGGTATTTAGTAAATGCCTACTCCCTTTCAAGCGTTTCGGCTGTCTCTTTGCGTCCTTTCCCTATATATATTATATATAATGTGTAAGTGTTCTTATAATGTGTAAGTGTTATGAGTAGAGGTAGCGGCGGATGCTCCGCTTGGGGGTTTTCTCGAACTCCTGCTGCTGCACCTCAATGCCGGCGATGTTGGAGAAGGCGGGCAAATAGGAGTTGATTTGCCGCTTGTAGGTGTCGAGATGTTGTTGGAGCGTCTCAGGGGTGAGTCCGTGATGTTCCAGTGCAGGGGTACTGATATAGACGAGGGCAACGAGTTTTTCGCCTCGCTGCACGACAAGGCTCTCTTCGAAAATGGTGTGGGTCATGATGACATCCTCTATCTCCTCCGGATAGACGTTCTGACCGTTGGCTCCAAGGAGCATGGTCTTCTTGCGTCCACGGATGAAGATGTTGCCGTTTTTGTCGAACGTACCGAGGTCGCCTGTGTGCAACCAGCCTTCCTCATCAATGGCAGCCAGGGTCTCTTCCTCGTTCTTATAATAACCCAACATTACGTTGGTGCCTCGTGTGAGGATTTCACCAGGTTTATTCAATGGGTCGGACGAATCAAGCTTCACCTCCATGCGCGGTGCGGCTTTACCACAGGATCCTTGTACAAACTCATGCTTGTCTTCGTAACCAATGATGGGTCCGCACTCCGTCATGCCGTAGCCGACCGTGTAGGGGAATCGGATCTGGTGCAGGAAGTCTTCCACCTCCTTGTTGAAGGCTGCACCGCCGATGATGCACTCGTAGAAGTTCCCACCGAGGGAGGAGTAGAGCTTGTTGCGGATCTGCCTATAGACCACCCTCTTGAGGATGGGGATGGCTGTGAGAGCCCTGATGTGGCGTGTACGCAAGATGGGGAATATTTGCTTTTGTACAATCTTCTCCAAAATGAGTGGAACAACGATGACCACCACGGGCTTGATGTCCTGAAAGGCCTTGATGACCACATGGGGCGATGGGGTCTTAGTGAGGAAATGAATGTGACAGCCGATGCAGAACGCAAAGAAGAAGTCGTAGGCAAACCCATACATGTGTGCCAGCGGCAGAATGGAGAGGGTGTGGTCGCCTAGCTTGAAGTCGAGCACTTCGTCGGCAAAATGGCAGTTGGACCAGATAGAACGGTATGGCAGCATCACCCCCTTGCTCCGTCCAGTGGAACCGCTGGTGTAGCTGAGTAAGGCCAGACCGTTAGGAGACTCGCGGAAGTAACTTACCTGCTCGGGCTGGAGGTCGGTGAAGACGGTCATGTCAATGGCATGAGGCTCATCATGCATTGTGAAGTCAGCTATGTTGAGGATGCGCGCCTTGAGTCCCTTGACGTATTTCTCTCCGCAGATGAGGAGCGAGGACTCGGAGTGCTCATAGATGTTCTGAATCTGTTCTATATTAAACTCAGACAGGATGGGTACCACGACAGCACCATAGCTGAAAGCAGCAAAGAAGGAGATGGCCCAATGGGCATTGTTCTTGTCGCAGATGGCAATTTTGTTGCCAGGTTCAATGTTCAACTGACGGAAGAGTTGATGCAGGCGTGCTATCATTTTTGCCACATCACCATACGTATAACTCTCGTCCGTGCCGTAGTTGGTGACGCACGGGCGATCCCAGTTCCGCTTGAGCGTGTTTTCCATCATACCGATGATGGAGGTGTCAGTAGATTGAAATATTCTTTTTCTTGCTTTTGCCAAAGTATCTTCTCTGTTTTAATGTGACATTTCTTTGAAATCGAATGGGGTGTTAATCCATGTGGAACATCTCGGGCAACGGAATGGAAACAGGACTGTTGTCTGGATTGGTTTCCATGATGTCAGCCATATACGCCCACCACTTCTTGCAAATCTCTGTCTCGCCAAGGTCTTGACTGCCCCCTTCACCTTCCAACTCTTGGTAGGCAAATAGGGTATTGGTGCCTTCATCGAGAAAGATGCTGTAATTGCGCACTCCACTCTCAGTGAGCAGTGCTTTGAGTTCTGGAAAGAGGTTGGCATGCCGCCGTTTGTACTCTTCCTTGCATCCTGGCTTCAGGAACATCTTGAATGCTACTCGTTTCATCTGGTCAGTTCTTTTTAGATGTTGTTGTCAAAGAATATGCAGATTCTCAATGGTTATTGTTTTTTCGACCTTAGGTTTGGCCTTAGGCTTCGTCTTGGACGCCATCATGCGTTCGTTCTTGCGCAAGTTGTTTTCAGCTTCGAGCAAGTTGATTTGTGCTTCGGCTTTCTGGAGGGCTTCTTTGATCTGCTCAATGACTTGTGCCTGCGCCTGAAGAGTCTGCGTCTGCGATTGGAGAGCCTGTTCGAGTCGCACCACTCGTGCTTCAAGTTGCTCGTCCACTTCTTTCTTCTCAGCAGGTACCGCCGCCTTCGACTGGAGGTATTCCTTTCCATTGACAGTGCGGGATGCCGTTTCCTTCTCCACCTGTGGCGGCATTGACTTCTTCGCTTTAGATACCGTTTTTTTCTCTACTTCGGGCTTGTCTTCAATCACTACGACTTCATGCTGAGGCATAGGCACCTCAAATCCGTCTTCATCTTCAATGAGTACAATGCCTCCTGGACGGAATGCTGTGACTTTGCCTCCGCCCACATCGTTCAGAAATCTAACTTTATCGCCTATATTCATCGTTGATGCGAGTTTTTGATATGCAAAAGTAATAAAAATGTGGGAAGAATGAAAAAAATATGATAACTTTGCACCGTTTTTCGTGCGTATGATGAGTTTTGAGGTCCGATTTTGATTTTTATGCGCACATTTTATAATAATGTGTAATGAAGAAGAACTATTATAGCATTGCCATCGAACGATATTTCAGCACTCCAGTCCCTTTCTTCCTGATTGCGACGGTGCCGTTGATGCTTTATGGCTATTATGAAAACGACCTCTGGTTCTGGGTAGGCATGGTGTTGACATTGGCCGTCTTTGCTGTCAATCATTTTCTTATGCACTCACTGACCAGCGCATTCGGCCTGTATGCCACCAAGAAGCAGGTGGACTACGTAAGTCACTTCTGCATGACCAAGAATGGCGTGTTCTCTGAACAGGAGATTCATACGTTGCTAGAAATGATTGCAGCACAGTCAGGCAACTCACACATCAACATTGAGGATTACATCAATTATATCAACCACCAGTTGGAAGAGAAGTCTAACAAGGGCAGCGCTGAAGCGATGTATTGGTTGGGTATGTATCACCGTATTTTGGGTGAGGCAGATAACCACAACAAGGTGGCCCGCGAGTGGATAGAAAAATCAGCCAAGTTGGGTTTTAAACGTGCCCAAAAGATACAAGAACGTGCACGAAAATGGGTTTAATTGTCTGTTATTGTGAAAAAAATGCTGTAAAGTTTGGCTGTTAGAGAAATTTGCCGTAATTTTGCCGACCGTTGGGAAAGTCCCAGCGGTTTTTAATGTTTTTTTATAAATAATTTATTAAAAAGAATTGTAATGATTATTGTACCTGTAAAAGAGGGCGAAAACATTGAGAGAGCTCTCAAGAAGTTCAAGAGAAAGGCCGAGA
>CADCQH010000150.1 GCA_902803605.1 uncultured Bacteroidales bacterium
GGGCGCTGACGGATTCGAACCGCCGACCCTCTGCTTGTAAGGCAGACGCTCTGAACCAGCTGAGCTAAGCGCCCTCTTGCCTGTTGGGATTTTCCGCTGGAATAACGTTGTCTCGCATGACTTCATTATAGCATTTCCTGCGTTTCTTCCCGAAAGCGAGTGCAAAGGTAGGGACTTTTCGGCAAACAGCCAAATAATTCAGAAACTTTTTTCCAAAAAAAATTATCCGTCACTTATAAATCTCTGATTATCAGCACCACCCTTTTCACTCGTTTTCAGGCACTATGGTAATATGTCACTTTACTTGACTATTTTTCGAACTTTTTTCAGCAAGGCTTTCGATGGAGCATCACCTTCGTAGGGAGTCAAGAACCATTGGACTGTCCAGCTGAGTGATTCGCCTGCTTTCAGTTCCGTATAAGCACCCTGGCTTTCCAATTCGATGTAGCTCTTACCACGATTCACATAGACCTGAATTTCCGCTTCCTCTGGAGCTGGTTGTGACGTGTTGAGGTCTTGGAACTTCTTCACCATTAGCAGGCCATTGTTGAGATAAGCGAGCCAGCCTTTGCCGTCAGCATTGATTTTACGATTTTGACTGGCTTCGTCTGTCTGATACCACGAGATGCCGAAAGCAGACTGGAATGGCATAAGATCGGCTGGAGTTATCTGGTCTGTGGGGGCATCGAAGAATATCAGTCCCTCGTTGACCACTCGTGTTATTTCCCATGGTGCCACTTTGCGTGTCTCACCTGATTCGTTGATGATGGAATAGTTCACCACGATGGCGTTCTTCTTGGCATCAATGCTAAATTCCTTGCGGATTCTGTATTTCAGTCTGGCTGACACATTGCTGGTCATGACGAGTGACGCACCCTTCTCCTCTACCGTGTAGGGCTGTTTGTCAAACTCCTGTACAGGAGGCCAGTTCCATTCTTTTTGCGGACTGGTCCAGAAAGTGCTGCCAAAACTTTCGGGGAAGGTGGATTGTGAGATGACTTCCGTATCCTTATATTTAAATGAAAGGATTTTACCTCCTCCTGCACCGTTGATGGTCATGGAGAGGTCGCCCACTTCAATGCAATACTTGGAGTCTCCAAGATTCTTGATGGTGGGGTTGGCTGCCATAGCGTTTGTCATGCATACGATGGCCAGACATAGGGTTGCAAACTTTTTCATATACGCGTTAAATGTTTGTTTGGAAATAGATGATTGTTATTTCTGTTGCGAATTTCGCAAAAAAGTGCGTCTTGAACAAATAAATTTGATGATTTATGATGAAAATGATGTTTGTTTGAGATATTCTTCCTAACTTTGCCCTCGGATGTTACTATCTGCAAATAAATATATCTATTCTTATTTTTACAACCTAAACATTATTTCAACATGAAAAAACTTCTATTAGGTTTGTCGCTGTTGCTCGCATGTATAGCAGGCAAAGCACAGAACAATCCAGTGTTGACCATCGAAGGTGGTCAGGTGCAGGGTGTGAAGGCTGACGATCATCCTGAAGTGTTCGTTTATCGCGGAATTCCTTACGCAGCTCCTCCTATCAGGGAGAACCGTTGGAAGGAACCACAACCCATTGTGCCTTGGAAAGGTGTGAAGATTTGCGACACTTTCGGTCGTCCAAGTTACCAGGCCATCCAATACACTGGTGGCTACTACACCGAATGGGGTTACGGCAAGGAGGCAGCCTTCAGTGAGGACTGTCTGTATCTGAACGTATGGACAAAGGCTCCTGGTCAAGCCAACAAGAAACTCCCCGTTGCCTTATGGATTCATGGTGGTGGCTATCGCGAGGGCTTTGGTTCTGAGCCAGAGTTTGATGGCCAGGAATGGGGCGCAAAGGATGTTGTGCTCGTTTCTATCAACTACCGTCTTGGCATTTTCGGATTCCTCGTACACCCCGATTTGGCTGCTGAAAGTCCTCACAAGGTATCTGGCAACTATGGTATTCTCGACCAGATCGAAGCCTTGAAGTGGATCAAGAAAAACATCGCTCAGTTTGGTGGTGACCCCAACAACGTGACCATCTTCGGACAGAGTGCAGGTGGTGGCAGTGTACGTACCCTCTGCGAATCTCCTTTAGCTCGTGGTTTGTTCCACAAGGCTGTCATCATGAGCGCCCAAGGACTCAGCATTCCTAATCCTAACGGTGGTGGCATGATGGGTGGCCGTTACAGTGGCGGATCTATCGAAGACGCAGCAGCTAATGCTAAAAAGATGTTTGATTGGGCAGGCATGACAGACTTGCAGAAGATGCGTCAGGCATCCACTGAGACAGTCTTTGCATTGCCAACCATCTATGGACAGGTAAACAGCGCTGGCCAGCAAGGTGGTATGGGAATGATGCGCATGGGAATGGGCTACATGCCAATGATTGACGGTTATGTCAGCGTGAAGAGCTTTGACGACGCTACTCGTGAAGGCACTTTGGCAGACGTACCTTACATGATTGGTTACACCCTCAACGATATGGGCGACATGGCTCCAAACATTGCTGAGTTCTGTAAGGTTCGTGCCCAGAAAGGTGGCAAGGCTTGGGCTTACGAGTTTGCACGCCCATTGCCAGACGATGGTTCTCACCCAGAGGTGACTCAGCGTCTGAAGGGTGCGTTCCATTCCTCAGACCTTTGGTTCGTGTTCAAGTCGCTCAAGCACTGCTGGCGTCCCTGGACAAAGGGTGACTGGGATCTCTCAGAGAAGATGCTTACTGCATGGACCAACTTCGCCAAGTACAGTGATCCTAACGGGCCTAAGGGTGGCGCATGGGCACCTTGCACAGAACAGAATCCTAAGTTCATGGTGTTCAAACTCAACGACAAGGATGCAGAGGCTTCCTTCTTCGGCGATCCAGAAAAAGCACCTCAGGGACAGGGTTTCGGCTTTGGCTTTGGTCGCTAAATCATCAGAAAATGCAATCCAATCAGAATTCAAGTTGTCTTATGCTCGTAAGGCAACTTGAATTTTAAACCTTTCAGGTTGCATTGTGTCAAAACGATGTTATCACTTTTACATTATTTATTATTTATTTTTACTAATCACATGAAGAAAATCATTTTATCGTTGATGACGCTCGTAAGTTTGACGGCGTCAGCTCAGTTTGGCGGTTTTGGTGGTCGTCCACAGGGTAACCCATGGGTTCCATCAGAGGCAGCAATTGCAGAGGACTTCAAGCCTGCATTGAGTAATCAGGACAGCAAGCAGTACCCCATGGTAAACTCTGCTCGTCAGGTACGTGCACAAATTTCTGCACCAGAGGCTACAAAGGTGGGACTTGACATTGCTGGTAAGATTTACACCATGACAAAGGATGAAAATGGTGTGTGGACAGGTACTTCTGCTCCTCAGGATCCAGGTTTCCACTACTATCAGTTGAATGTTGACGGAGCAAGTGTTCCAGATCCAGGAAGCCTCTACTACTATGGTGCAAGCCGTTGGGGTAGCGGTATCGAGGTTCCTTCTGAGGACCAGGATTTCTGGCAGGTGAAGAATGTGCCACA
>CADCQH010000151.1 GCA_902803605.1 uncultured Bacteroidales bacterium
CTCATCGGCGTGCAGAAAAAACTCAGCAACGAACGTTTTGTGGCCAATGCACCTGCTCAGGTGGTCGAACTCGAACGCAAGAAGCAGTCTGATGCTGAAACTAAGATTGCAGCCCTCACGGAGAGCATCGCAAAATTGAAGAAATAAAATAAGATGAAGCAATAAGAAATAGAGGAGCGAACCACAGTCCGCTCCTCTATTGTTTCTCATTGTTTTCAGTCCTTATTCAATTCATTGATTAGGTTGATGTCACTGGGGTCTTTGATTTGTAGGTGCTGAGCCTTGCCCGTCAGTTTCATCTTTTGATTTCCGTCATTGATGACAATGAGGTCCTGCACATTGACGTTGGCATTGATATTGGCGGCGCTACGTGAATAGATGGTGGCATCTTCGGCTTGAAGGTCGGTAAGTTGAATGGCACCGTCGCCAGTTGATTGCAAATCAAAAGTGGTACATTCGACTTTTCCTATTTTCATGGTTCCTATGCTGAGCACACCTAATTGAATCTTTTCGGCACGCCATGTGTCTCGACTTTCAAAACCGCCGTTGTTGCAGATGCTGACGCATTTGAGTTCAGGTGCGGAAACATACATCTTGATGTTGGTTGTGTTACCATAGAGGTTGATGTCCGTGTAATTGTCCAACTCCAGATTGACTGTCAGCACTTTGCTGTCAAAATCCGTAATCAGATGGTTCAAGGTCGCACTGTCGCCTTCCACCTCGATGTTGTAGTCCCCCTGGGTGTAGATGATGTCCACGCTGCCAAGGTTCGTGATGTGATTGAATTCGAAAGGAACGTTGATACGTTTTCTGATGATGTTCTGCTTCGTCCCTTCCTTCTTCTCTGCGCGCTGTTGGTTGTCCATCTTTTGCTCTGTCGTCGCACGGCGACATGAGCCCATCAGCAGCAGGACTGCGAATGTAATGATAAGTCCGTATTTCATAAGTTCTCTTTTTGGCGACAAAAGTACGACATAAAAGTCAAACACACAACACGAACCTCGTTTTTTTCCAAAAACCGATTAAACTTTTTTGTTTTTCTTGCATCAATAGATTTGTGAAACATTACATTAACTTTTTTTAATCACTCTAACCTCATTAAAAAACAAAACTTATGAAGAGTTATTTGAAGACATTGGCACTTGGTGCTACACTAATGAGCGCAACAGCCATGATGGCTCAGCCTGGTGGTGGTTTTGGTGGCTTTGGCGGCTTCCAACAGCAAACGAAACTCGAAACATCTAAGGAATGGAAAGATGTGAATTATGCTGGCGATGACAAGGCCTATCACACTTGTGACATTTATCTGCCGAAAGAGGAAAAGGCTTCCTATCCTGTGGTGGTGCATGTGTATGGTAGCGCATGGTTTTCGAACAGCAGCAAGGGTTCAGCCGATTTGGGCACAATCGTGAAAGCTTTGCTTAATGCAGGCTATGCAGTGGTGTGTCCTAACCATCGTGCCATCAGCGATGCTCAGTGGCCAGCACAGATCAACGACATCAAGGCCGTTGTCCGTTTCATTCGCGGTGAGGCTAAGACCTATAAATTTGACACCTCATTCATCGCAACGTCAGGCTTCTCATCTGGTGGTCATTTAGCCTCTGTATGCGCTACGACCAATGGCATCAAAGTGGCCAAGGTGGGTAAGGAAAGCGTGGACATCGAAGGTGCGGTAGGTCCTTACACCAAAGAAAGCAGTCTTGTGAATGCTGGATGCGACTGGTCTGGACCTGTTGACTTGACAAACATGGATTGTGGCGAGCACATGTCAATGGGCAATTCAAGTCCTGAAGATCAGCTGTTAGGTGGCACGAAGTTGTCAGAAGAGCCAGACAAGTATTTGGGACTGAGCGCTACTAACTATGTGGATAAAAACGATGTGCCAATCATCATTTTCCACGGTGAGAAGGACAATGTGGTGCCTTGCTGCGTGGGTAAGAAATTTTATGAACTGCTGAAGGCTGCTGGTGTGAAGACCGAAGCAACATTTGAACCAGAAGGCGGTCATGGCATGGGCATGTATTCAGAAGAGAATCTGCAGAAGATGGTGAACTTCCTGAACGCAGCTCGTACAGCCAAGAAATAAAGGATTTTTCATTATATACAATAGAGGAAGAGGTTAAGGCGATTCTTAACCTCTTTTTTGTTACTTTTAACCATTCAAATCATCCATTTTTCATTTCTTTTACTTACCTTTGTACCGAATTTCCAATAATGGGAAAAGACAACAACAAACATCATTTAAGAAAAACATAAAGAAACAATGGAAATCAATAGTTGGTTTGAATGTAAAGTGAAGATGGATGTGATGCAGGATGATGGCACCACAAAACCACAGACATTTGTTTATCTGGTAGATGCGCTCAATTTCACAGAGGCTGAATCGCGTATCATTGACGAAGTGAAGCCCTATGCTCATGGTAATCTGGATGTAACAGACATCAAGCGCGTGAAGTATGCGGAAATTTTCCCCAGTGATAGTGAGGTGGCTGATCGCTGGTATAAGGTGCGTTGCCTCTTCATCACGATTGATGAAAAGACACAGACGGAGAAGGAGATTGCCAATAATATGCTGGTGCAGGCCGGTACCTTCCATGATGCTGTGGAGAATTTCGTCAAGGGCATGAAGGGCTCGCTGATGGATTATCGCATCGCATCTGTGGCGGAGACGAAGGTGATGGACGTGTTCCGTTACGTGGCAAAGGAAAAGAAGGAATAAAGATCATTTTGTATAATAATCAAGATTCATGATTGCGGAGAATTTGCAACAAGTCAAATCGACACTGAAGGCTGGCGTATCGTTGGTGGCTGTCTCGAAGTTCCATCCTGCCGAGGCTATCAAGGAAGCCTACGATGCAGGCCAGCGTGTGTTTGGCGAAAGCCATGTGCAGGAACTTGTGGCGAAGGAGGAGGTACTGCCTAAGGATATCGAATGGCATTTCATCGGGCACTTACAGACGAACAAGGTGAAGTATATGGCACCATTCGTAAGTCTCATACACTCAATGGATTCCATGAAATTGATGAAGGAAATCAACAAGCAGGGGCAGAAGTGTGGACGTGTGATTGATGTGCTCTTGCAGATTCATGTGGCAGCTGAAGAAACCAAGTTCGGTTTTACGCCAGAGGAGGTGGTTGAGATGCTGAATGACGGTGAGTGGCGAACGCTGGAATATGTGCGTATTGTGGGTCTGATGGCGATGGCAACCAACACCGATGATGAAGCGAGAATCGGCAGAGAGTTCGAGTCAGTGGCACAGCTCTTTGATGTGCTGAAGGGACACTTCTTCGCTGACCAACCGTCCTTCAAGGAACTCTCCATGGGCATGAGCGGTGATTACTTGATTGCCCAAACACATGGTAGCACGATGGTAAGGGTGGGAAGCAAAATCTTCGGTGAACGAGATTATAGCTCTCAACCCTAAACTCTCAACCCTAAACTCTCAACTCTCAACCCTAAACTATCATCCCTCAACCCTCAACCCTCAACTCTAAACTAAACGATGGCAGCGATAAACTTGAATGACCGGCGACGTGATGTGGCAAGAGATATATGCCGTATCTATGAAGTGACAATGAGCGTAGAGGCATTACATGCCTTCGCTAATATCCTTATGCCCCTCAAAGTACTACGTGGGCATCGGTTGGTCAACGAAGGTGAGGTGTGTACCAGCATGTTCTATGTCGACAAGGGAATGGTCCTCCAATCGTATAAGAAGAATCGAACGACCGTCACGGAACATATTAGTCATGAGGGAGATATGGTGGTGTGTATTGAGAGCTATTTCCTGCGTGAACCCTCTCGTATCGTTGCGACTACCATCGAACCCAGCGTGGTGTATGGCATCCCTCGTGATGCCTTGGAAATGATTGCCAGCCATTCATTTGAACTCTGTCAACTTATCTTCAAATTTTATCAGCGTGCCCTTATCATCTCCCAGCGTAAGGCTGATGTCCTCCGATTCGAGACAGCCAAGGAACGCTATGTGCGCACTATGCGTGAAAACCCTGAAATTATCCGTAGGGCTCCGCTTCATAATGTGGCCTCCTTCCTTCAGATGACCCCTGAAACTCTAAGCCGTGTGAGGGCACAAGTGACAGAAGAGGGAATCAAATAGCCGAACATCTCATTCTTTCGGAGGACAACCGAGGTGCTTCAATAACCAAGTCGTATTTGTTAAATGATATGAATCAGACGAAAGACACGAATCCGAAAAAACCAGACAAGAGGACGAAAATCAAGAAGATTGTCGTCAATTTTGTGGGCATTCTTTTGCTCGCTATCGGACTCTTTTGTCTGAAGGCCTGTAACTTTAATGCGTTGCTCAGTCCTGCTGAACGGGTGACAGACTATCAGAGTTCGGACTTTTATCAAATGGTGTCCAACTCGCGTAACGAACGGAATTTAGATAGCAATGTGGTTATTGTACCAGTTGACAGTTTGCAAAGGATGGAAATCGTCATGCTGATGAGCGACATTGCCATCTGTAACCCTGCTGCAATTGGGTTAGATGTCATGTTTGCTTTCCCAAATGAGGGTGACTCCCTTATCTTGGAGATGTTGCATGATATGCCTTCACTTGTGCTTCCAATGGGTGTGGATAATCTGGGTGATACTTTAGGTTGGGTGACGAAGGAGGCTTATCTGTTTGATGAGATGCCTAAGGAGAATCGTGGCGTTGTCAATATGGATATAGATTCTCCATATGGTGTGGTGCGCACCTTCCGCCCTTCTTACGAAACGAATCAAGGTCATGTGCTCAATATGGCTACAGCCCTGGCACTACGGACTGCACCAGAGGCCGTTGAACGAATGAAGCAAGTTTGTGAACAACAGGGTGGGGAAGCCATTCACATCAACTATGATGCCAGAGAGTATGTGACTATGAATCCGTCGGAGGTGCTTCAGCATCCTGAAATGTTGGAACATAAGATTGTGCTCATCGGTATGCTCAACAACCCACAGGATGTCCACATCACACCGATTGATGAATACATGCCTGGGCTTTTGATTCATGCCCATGCTTTGTCCACCATTCTGAATGGGGATTACCTCACGACCCTGCCTCGATGGGCGCAATGGGTGTTGGGTTTGCTGTTGTGCATCTGCTTTGTGGTGGTTAGGATGCTTGTGGGCAAATATCGTGCAGGCAGTCTGTTTATGCGGATTTTCCAAATTTTTATGCTGTTGTTGATCATCGTGATAGGCACTTTGCTCTTCATCCATCATCACGTGATTGTGGAATTGTCATTTCCTCTTGCACTGATAGCTTTAGGACAATTGGCCCTTGACTTATGGAACGGCATTCTTGGACTTTTCAGAATTAAGAACCTATAATATAATAATGAGAACTATGAGAACAGTACTTTATGCTTTATTGTCTTTGCTACTGACGGTTCTTCCGTTGAATGTGCAGGCTGCACAATATTACATCCACAATTTGGAAGGTTCAGTGGAACGTCTGGTGGGGAATGAATGGAAACCTGCCACCAAGAACGAAAAGATTGCACTTCCTGATAAGTTCTCTTTGAAGGAAGGATCTATGCTGGCTATTGGTGACAAGGATACGCATCGTGTGTATATCACCCGAGAGGCTGGTGTCCAGAATGTGGCACAAATCATTCAGAAGGCTCGCAGTCAGTCGAGTCAAACCACGAGATTGGCGTTGCAAAAGGCTATTGAATCGAGTGGAGGACAAGTCAAGCCTTATGCAACCATTATGGGAGTAGGGTATCGCGCTGGAACATCGGAGGAGGCAATGGCTAATGATGTCAACATGAAAACCTATGCGGCTCTTTGCCAATATGTGAAGAAGCCCAAGAAAGCCAAGACGTTCCAAATTCTGTTGACGCGAGTGAATAAAGAAGGTTATGATTACTTCAAGGTGGAGAATCAAACGGACAAATTATTATATTTCAATATTATGGCTATTTCGAAAGGTGAAGAGAAGCCCTATCTATGTCTTGATGCAGGTGATGTGACTTCAGAAGACATTCCGGCAGTCGCACCCCATTCTGACATCATGCTCATGCAATATCCTTTCATCGATGAAGGCGCTTCTATCCAGTATCTTCTCTTTGCTTCCCAAGAACCGTTTGATGCCCAGATGCTCAACAGTTTTATCAGACAACAGAGTGTTCCTGTCAAAGGCGCCAAGCCACAACCACTATTCTTCTATATGCTTGAATAACATTTACTCAACTATATGAAGTGACTCTAACTCTATCTTTTACCAGCACCCTTAACTCTCAACCTCATAGAATCACATGAAACAGCTCATATTTTTGTTATTCCTGCTTATGCCGAGGGCTTCGTTTGCTCTTACGTCCTTCACTCATTTCGGTGACCCTGAAATTTTGTACAAGGGATCTATGGAGGAGTTGACCGCTTATCATCAAAAGATAGAGGCTGCGATGGAGAAAGCACTCCATGATGATGATAGTGAATTGGAACTCTTTCCGGCTTTGTGTGACTTGGATTGTCAGGTGCTTACGGCGATGGGACTCTATGAAAAAGCCCGTGAGGTGGGATTGCTGAGTGTACAGTCATACGAAAAATTGATGGATACTCCAGTTGGTCATGCTAATACGGATTTGCTTCTCGATTATGCTGCTGCACTCTGCAACCTGGAGGAGGTTTGCGCACGGTTATATGTGGACAAGGATGAAGTGTTAGTGTACCATACGAAAGCCGCAGAATCCATCAAGCAGTGGCTGATTGTTCAGACGGAGAAAAAAATGGAACAGGTGGATGCAGCGACAGCCGTGAAAATTCTCTACAGTAATATCTCGCTCAGTCAAATTCTTTGCTCGCTTGGCCTCATTGGTCGTGATTATGTGGGTTGCATCCAGCATGTGGAAAAGGAAATCTCAGAAATCGCGGATTTGTACGATGCGTTGAATACTGATCCACGCAAGTCTATTGAGCATATTATGGCCTTGCAGGCCTATGCCTCCATTTATAGCCATGTGGAAGACTATGAACAGGCGTTGCGCTATTGGATTGAGTCTCAGAAACTGATAGAGGAGGTGTATGGTGAGCAGAGCCGTCTGTGTGCCTATACACTCAAGGAGATAGGCTGGATTTACTATTCATTAAATGACTTGCAGACAGCTTGTGGCTGTTTCAACAAAAGTTTTGAAATATATCGTGCGGAGGGGTTCATCCAGTCTGCAGAAGTGGCTGATTTGATGAATCTTGGGGGAATGGCGTTTCTCAACAGTGGTCTTTTCGCAGAAGCGGCTGATGCTTTCAAGCAAGGCGGAATACTTTTTGAGATGACCTGTGGGAAGAAATCTTTTTCCACCAGTTTGAACAAGGCTTTCTCCATCTACCCGCTGTGGTACACTAAACAGAATAAGAAGGCTAAGAAACTTCTAAATGAGATATTGAATGATCCTTCGTTCATTTATAATATTGATGGCGACCATTTTTTTAATGCCGTTGTATTTGGTATGGAGATGGAGCGTACCGATAAGAATTATAAAAGCGTGTATGAGTGTGAACAAAGCATGGAGAAACTTATCAATAAGTTTGAAAACGTTTCGAAAAGTGCTTTGAAGCAATATTATGTCACTTTGGGCAGAACTTATCAGTCGGACGACAAAATGATAGAGGCTTGTCCTTATTTTGGTCAGGCTCTTTCGTTACTACGAGAAGTCACCCGACAGAATTTCGCCTTCCTATCGGAGGAACAGCGTGCCAACTTTTGGCTCGTTGATCAGACGAGGTTCGCCAGTATCTTGCGGCAGAACCAATCCAAGCGGGAAGGGAGTAATGCGATTGGGGCCTTGCTATATGATGCAGCTTTGCTGCAAAAGAGTATGCTGTTGGAAGCCAGTGTCAATCTGGCACGTGTTATAGAAGAGAAGGGAACACCAGAACTGAAGCAGAAGATGCGGCATTTGCAGATGATGATGCAAAGCAATTTGACTGAGGAACAGAAGCGAGAATGTCAGGCATTAGAAACGGAAGTACAAAATGAAGCACGTAAATATGGAGATTTCATGACCTACACAAATGTGGTATGGACTGATGTACAAAAGGCATTGGATGATTACAGCGTGGCTGTGGAGTTCATCTGTTCTGAAACGGAAGACGGAAAGATGCACTATTCGGCAGAGGTGCTGCGAAAAGGGATGGACAAGCCCTTTCATTTATATCTGTTTTCAGTAGAAAAAGATGAATTGACCCGTGGGGCAGGGAAGGGTACATTCAATGCGTTTGCCCTCAAGAATATTTGGTCAGAACAGATGCTTGAACTTTTTCATCCAGGGGATAACGTCTATTTCGCTCCATCGGGTACTCTTCACATGCTGCCTATTGAATATATGGTAATGGGCAACGGACAGCGGATGGATGAAGTCTATAGGATGCATCGCCTGTCATCGACACGTGAGATAGTTAGGAACCATCCTATTAACACCGGTGTTGATGGTCAGAAGTCGATTGCCCTCTTTGGAGGATTCAACTTCAATGCTTCTGAGGATGATATGGAATTGGCAATGCTCAATGCTTCAGGTAATGCCACAGAGGGTACAAGAGGAAGGAGCAAGGCATCAGGAGCTGCTTATTGGAGTAATCTGCCTGGCACTCTGAATGAGGTGAAGACCATTGCCCCCATCATGGAGAAAGCACATTACAAGGTGGCCTTGCATACGCAAAATGGAGGTACCGAATCCTTGTTTAAGTCGGCCTCTGGCCAGCATACAGATATCATTCATGTGGCCACACATGGCTACTATCTGGATGGTGAAGGTAATAGACAAAATCAATCAGGCCTGATTTTTTCAGGTGGAAACAACCATTGGACAAACCATAAGGAGAATAGGGGGACAGTCCAAGCGGATGACGGAATTCTGACAGCAGATGAGATTGCTCATCTCAATCTCATCGGAACCAATCTGACGGTGCTCTCGGCATGTCAGACAGGACTTGGCGAAGTAACAGGTGAGGGTGTTTTTGGTTTGCAACGTTCGTTCAAGAAGGCTGGCGTGCAATCTTTGCTGATGAGTCTTTGGGAGGTCGATGATGAAGCGACGCAATTACTGATGACGGCTTTCTACACTCATTATGCTCAAGGCAAGACGAAGGCAGAGGCTTTGCAGGCTGCCCAAAAAGAGGTGCGTCGCCATCAGTTCATGCGTGATGGCAAAGAGCATTCAGGAGAAGACCCTTATTTCTGGGCAGGCTTTATATTGGTGGATGAATGATGCGCTCCCATTCAGCTGTACGGCTGATGAGGATGAAAAGAAAAGCAGATTGCAAATCCGTACTTGACGGTATATGCAATCTGCTTTTTCAATGATTAAGAGAAGTTCTAAAAGTACTTCTTATTTGAAGAGCAACTGTGCGAACTCGTAAAGGCTGCGACGCCAAGTGTGGAATTCGTGTGCTGTGCCTTCTGACTCGTAACCGACAGCATTCATGCCGAGTTGTGTCTTGATGTTCTTGGCAGCTTCAACACAACCCATGTTCTCCTTGCCACCACCACTCATGAAGAGCAACTTGGTCTTCTGTGCGAAACCTTCTGAATTCTTCACCTGATCAACACTCCATGCACCACTGCTGAATGAACCTACATAAGCGAACTTGCCAGGATTTGCCAGTGTGATCTCACGTGCCTGCATGCCACCCATTGAGAGGCCTGAATATGCACGATGTTCAGGATCAGCTATTACACGGTAGTTCTTCTCAATCATTGGGATGATGTCGTTGAAGAGCACATTCTTGAAGCCGTCAGCAAAGCCACCGCCGAAACCGCCAAAACCACCGAAGCCGCCTTGTGGACGCTGACCGCCCTGAGGAGCCTGACCTGCTGGACGTGGAGCATTTGCATTCAGACCGTTATCCATCACGACGATGAATGGAACGGCTTTCTTTTCAGCGATGAGGTTGTCCATAATGGAAGCAACATGACCTTGATATGGCCAACTGTACTCGTTCTCACCCATACCGTGCTGCAGATAGAGAACTGGGAACTTCTTGGTAGGATTGGTGAAGTACTCGTTGGGCAGATAGACGAAGCAACGACGCATCTTCTCTGTGTAAGAAGAATAGTAGTAAACCTCACCCATAGAGCCTTGTGGTACATTCTTCACCTGCCAGAAATCCTGGTCGTCGGATGGAACTTCGATACCGCTACCCCAACGGCTTGCACCATAGTAGTACAAACTGGTTGGATCTGGAACGCTGGCACCGTCGATGTTCAACTGATAGTAGTGGAAACCAGGGTCCTGAGGAGCAGAAACACCTGTCCATACACCGTTTGCATCCTTGGTCATGGTATAAATCTTACCAGCAATGTCAAGACCTACC
>CADCQH010000152.1 GCA_902803605.1 uncultured Bacteroidales bacterium
CCACGTTTCAGCGCTTCTTCGTTGTAGGCTCCCCCGGTGGGTGGAGGAGGGGGAACCGATGACGCATGTGGGGTTGCCGATATGGCGGTGCCGCATGCGGTGCAGAAATTGGCTTCGTCGGGCAGTTGATTGCCGCAGTTGGAACAGTATTTCATGGATTATCAGTTTGTGGGTTCTTGAGTTCTTAAGTTTTTAAGTTTGTGAGTTTTTAAGTTTTGGGGGTATAGGAGTTAAGTTGTCACCCTACTTTCGGACAGTGTTCTCTGATGTAGTTATAGACGAAGTCGAAGTCTTCGTCGCGTGCATAGACCTGGTTGTTGGACAGTATCTCCCTGATCTTAATGACATTGCGCCATTTGTATGCTTTCACGCTACGCACCATGGAGAAGTCAGACGACATGGAGGTTCGGGCAGCCACAGATGCTCCCAGCCCCATCATCGAGAGGCTTCCCCGTCCCGCACCGACAGCAGCGGTGAGGGCACCCAGTTTCCTTGCCTTCCTGGCTTGCTCTTTGACTTGCTCATGGGTAATTCCTTGCTCGTCCATCGTGAAGAGGATGATGTACTTGCCGCCATACATGGCTGCAACGATGGAGTAGGCGATGAGAATGAGAACGGTGAAGAAAGCCACAAAGATAAGAAAGTAACCGAGATTCTCCCATAGCTTGCCCTCGTAGGCCGGTTGGGTCAAACTCATGATGACAAGCAAAACACCTCCTACGGCAAATATCCCGTAGAAAATTTTGAGTATCAAGAACAGGATGGTAGGGTTCTTCCACATATTCATGGCATAAATCCAGCGGTACTTGCCATCATCGCAGAGGGTGACACCCTGCTTCAGTACTTCTGGGTCGTAAGAACGGCGTTTCCGTTTCTTACCTGTAACGGTAGCTGTAAGAATCATGAGAAAAGTCTGCCTATTAGATGAAAGATGTAGGAGATGATGGTGAAAATGATGCTGAGGACAGGAAGCAGGAACCACGCATAAGCCAGTTTATTCTTAGGGGTGAAGAAACTCTTGATGCGTGCCGTCAGCGAGGCGGGTCGGGGTTTCACCAATGCCGACATGTCCCAACTGGATGCCACCCATTCACCTTTCTGGCTAAGGGCCCGTATGTTGAAGATGTTGCCTGCATTTCCGTTGACTGCGGCAGAAGCATTGGCCACTTGAGCCGCTTTGGGGGTAATGAACGAGGGCATCTTCACGGCGGGTTTCGCTGCAGGAGCTGTCACGGCAGGCTGTGGAACAGGTGGTGGTGCCATTTGTGGGGTTGGGGGAACCACTCGGGAAGTTTGGGGATCCACTTGTGAAACAGACGGAGTCACTGGAGGCGCTGGAGGTGGAGTCACCGGTGGCGCTGCAGATGTTACAGATTCAGGCACTTTCTGGCCGCACTTTGTGCAGAACCTGAGTCCGGGCGCTAATGGCTGCCCACATTTTGTACAGAATGCCATAATTGTATAAGTCAGATTAGTTTAGGTTGTTACTGGGGACAAATGTACAGCATTTTCTTTTATCTTCCAAACTTCGGAATGTTTTTTTCACCATTCACTTTTTACTTTTTACTTTTATTTGTACCTTTGCCGCCGGGCAAGAATGTTTCACACATCAGTATCCAATATCAGTATCTGAAATATGTGTATGATACAAGTATCTGATATGAATGCCCGATATGACCGCCTAATATGGATTTTACCAAAACAGCATAAACATGAAAAGAATCCTTTTATTAGTTCTTCTGGTAATTGGAACGGTTGCCAGAGCCCAAAGCGAGTATGCCATTACAGTGGAGAGCAAACGACCTTCGGGCATCATCGACGAGATGCTCTACGGACAGCTCTTTGAACACATCTACTTCAGCGCCAACAACGGTGTCTGGCAGGAGCTTATACAGGAACGTTCCTTCGAGCCGGAACAGTATCCCGGCATCCATCCACGTGACGGATATTTCGACGGATGGTTCATGGACGACGACATGGTGCTACATTCACCGACACGCTATGAGCAGCCGCTCAAGATTGACAGCATCAACACCTGCGACTTCGACCTGACAATGGACGTAAACTGGCGGTCGTACAAGTTGGCTCGGCGGGCTTGGAGCGGCGGCCTGATGGACATCCGTTTCGCTTTCCGCAACAAGGTTGACGGCACACCTTATTATATACGTGTACACGACCCGTATTATGAGGGCCGCACATTCACGCCGGCACAGACTCAGTCGCAGATTGACGCGGCCAACGAGGCTGCTGCCCGTGCAGCCCTTCAGCAGCAGAGTTCGACTGCCGATTTCTCCATCTGCCAGATGGAAGTCCGTGAGTCACAGGGCTTCGGAGGACGTCCTGGCCGCAGGATGAGCACGCTCATGCCTTTGGTTTCTGCACCTGCCACCAAGGAGCAGGTGAACGAGGAGCAACGGTGGCACAAACTGCGTATCGAGAGTCGCGGCAGCAAGGCAACTGTGTATTGGGACGACAAGGCGGTGGTGAGCTATGATGGACTGGAGAAGGCTGACCGCAACTTCGTGACCTTCTGGGTGAACTATACTGAGGCTACCTACCGTAACATCAAACTGACAGCCGCTGACGGAAAGGTGCTCTTTGAGGGTACGCCTGGAGATGTGCAGATTCCAGCTGTCGCTCAGCAATGGACGGCTTTCGGTGAGGGTGGCAAATATCGTCTCGTGAAGGACGATGCTGTGAATATGCGCTATTCACAAGAGATTACAGCAGGAAAGACTGAGGCTGGCATTTTCCAAGGACCTCTGGACATTGATGGCGATAACCTTGTTGGCTCCATCTATGCAAAAGGCAAGGGAGAACTGATTGTCGGA
>CADCQH010000153.1 GCA_902803605.1 uncultured Bacteroidales bacterium
CATATTGCTATTCAGCTGCTGGCGGATGTAAGTGGCCATTGACTTGCGGTTGTTGTAGTCAAACAACTGGTCGTTAATGTCAATCTTCTTGCCCGTGTAGATGTTAGCAGTCTGTTCAATACTTGGAATCTTGTTGGCACTCTTATACGAAGAAATGTCACTATCCACAGAACCCAGTTCCTTCTCAATCACACCCAAACGCTCATTGATGAACTCTGATGTGCTGACGATGATCTGGTTCTTTTCCTTCAGCCAGTTCTCATTATAGACATCGATAATCGTGTTCACCACATCAGTGGCACGTTCGATGGACACGTCTGTATAGGACAAGTCAATCACTTCTGCGTTCTTGTCGGCCAATTCAGCCTCCATGTTGGCAATGCAGACCTCAACAGCAATGTTGAAGCGTTTTTTCACGATATCCACCTCTGAAATGGGTTCCACATCTTCTTTGGGGATATATTCTGCACTACGGCTCACGATGACAACACCTCCGAATGGGGTCTGAATGGAATCAAGCAAGGCACCTTCAACTGTATATTGACAAGATTCTCCATTGAAATTGTCAACCTCAAGTTTGAACTTGTCCTCTTCCACCTTCAGTTTTCCCCGCAAGAATTGATTGTCCATATCCAAGAATGAAATCTTGAAGGGCAGATTGGATCCATAAAGCAATCTATCGTAGAAGAAACCATCTACATAGTAATCAACGTCCATACCCAGGTTCTTCACTACACCACTGATGACGGAAGGTGATTTCAATGTCAGTATTTCATTGTACACACTGGATGTCAAACCCAAACTGCTCAATTCAGACAGGTCAGCAATTTGACCACTGCTTCTCCTTCTGTTCTCCTCTTTGATCAGCACGGCTGCTGTACGCTTATAGGTGGGAGGTGTGGTCTTGATGTACAGCATAGCGATAATCAGACATATTACAACCGATGCAACAATCCAGTACCACTTGCTTAGACACAAAGAAAGAATGTCCATGAAACTCAAGCCATCTTCCTCTTTCTCTTCTGAATTAATATCTACAACTGCAGATCTTAATGTTTCTTCTGCCATAATTTTTATATTTATCTTTTACTTATATATATAAAGAATAAATGTCCGTTCTCGTTGTCTATTTTCCTATTTCTTCAAGAACACAGCAATGGACAAACCAACAGACAAGGCTGACATCCAGAAGGAGGGAGTCAACAACGTGTTACCTGTTGCTGTACTTTGTCTTGCTCTCACTTTATTAGGTTCCACATAGATGATATCATCCTGTTGCAACATATAAACAGGAGATTGGCAAACATCGTGGAAATTGGTCAAGTCCACCTCGTAGGTCTTGAGTTTCGTTCCATCTTTACGGAACACTTTCACGTTTTTACGGTTACCATACTGAGTAAGGTCACCTGCGCGTGCAATAGCATCCAACAAAGTGAACTGGTCGCGGTCTATGGCCATGACACCTTGGGACTTCACCTCACCCAACACTCCTACATGGAGGTTGGCAAATTCTACGGTGACGGTGGCGTCCTTCACACCTTCTGCAGAAGTGGTCAACTTGTTCTTCACGATTTCGGCAATCTGGCTACGGGTTAAGCCAGACACATGAATCTTACCTAAGACAGGCACATCCACATCTCCGTTGGTGTCAACAGTATAGGAGGTAACAGAACTACTATTAGAATAAGAAACGTTACCACCCTGATTACCGATACGATTGGTTACGGTTACCAAATTATAAATGGTGGCCAATTGAGGGTCTTTACAACTGACAAAGATGTAAATTTTGTCATAAGGTTTTACCTTGACCGCTTCGGTCAAACTCGGAATTTGATTCACATCACCATTAGCCGTGTCTTGAAAGTAGTTAAAGTCGGCTACGGAGCCACATGAACTCAGAATTAACACTGAGACTGTAAGTAAAAAAAAGATCTTTTTCATTGTCTAAATTGGAAAACAGGATATAATCCTTTTTCACTTGTTAAAACAAGCCTATTATCAATTAATGCCGCAAAGTTACGACTTTTTTTCCGCTCATATAGTGAAAAGTTGACTTTTTTTATTAAAAAACAAAAAAGATTTAATAATTTTGCACGTCATTTTGATATTATGGCTATAGAAGGAGAAGAATTTCGGGTTGATGTGAACCAAGTTTTGAAGGACAAACTCGGCAAGAAATCCAAGTTTGTTCCAAAATTTTTGGTTTCATGGCTGAAGGACATCATCCATCAGGATTGGATGAATATTCATCTGTGTGGAGAGGGTAAAGGACAAGAGGGGGTTGAATGGTTGGATGGATGCCTCAGATATCTGAACTGCACGACGAAGGTACAAACAAACATTGATGGGGTCATTCAAGAAGGATTGGATGCATTGCCAAGCAATGAAGGAGGCCACTACTTCACCATTGTAAGCAATCATCCCCTCGGAGGCCAGGACGGCATTGCGTTAGGTTCTATCGTCTGCCATAAATACAACAGTCAGATGGTGTATTTAGTGAATGACATCCTGATGAGTTTCAAGGGGCTGGCTCCACTTTGTGTACCCATCAACAAAACGGGTCGCAACAGTCGCAACTTCCCTAAAATGGTTGAGGCTGCTTTTCAGTCACCTAAAAACGTGGTGATGTTCCCTGCTGGACTTTGTTCAAGGAAAGGAGAGGATGACGTGATTCGAGATATTGAATGGAAGAAAACCTTCATCACCAAGTCTGTTCAGTATCAAAGAGATGTGATTCCTGTTCATTTTTCAGGACACAACTCCGATAGATTCTACAACATTGCCCGTTGGTGCAAGCGCCTGAACATCAAGTTCAACATTGCCATGCTGTATCTGGCAGATGAAATGTACAAAAATCAGGGAAAGACCTTTACGGTCACATTCGGAAAGCCCATCCCCTGGCAGACATTCGACAAGTCGAGAACTCCGGCAGAATGGGCACAGTGGGTGAAAGAGAAAGTATATCAATTGGACACTGACAGCCCCTCGGTTTAATTAGAAAAGGACAAAAAAAAGATATGGAAGCAGAAATCATTGCACCTATACCTAAAGAGGTGCTGAAATCGGAACTGACCGATGACAAACGCTTGCGCATGACCAGCAAGAGTAATAATGAGGTGTATGTTGTCACGTGGCAAAATGCGCCCAATGTCGTGCGTGAGATTGGTCGCTTGCGTGAGATTGCCTTCCGTGCAGCAGGTGGCGGCACGGGTCTTGATTGTGACCTTGACAAGTTCGACACAATGGAGAACCCTTATAAGCAGTTGATTGTGTGGAATCCTGAATCGGAAGAGATTATTGGCGGCTACCGCTATATTCTTGGTCCCGACATTCAGTTGGACGAACAGGGACAACCCATCCTTGCCACCAGCCACATGTTCCATTTCTCTGATAAATTCATTAAGGAGTATATGCCCTATACGATTGAATTGGGACGTTCTTTCGTTACACTTGAATATCAATCCACACGTTCTGACGGCAAGTCCATCTTTGCACTTGACAATCTTTGGGACGGATTGGGAGCCTTAGCGGTCATCATGCCTGGCTGCAAATATTTTTTTGGCAAGATGACCATGTATCCCAGTTATAACCGCAAGGGACGTGACATGATTCTCTATTTCCTCCGCAAACATTTTGGTGACAAGGACAACTTAGTCATCCCTACCAAACCTCTTGAATTGGAACATGACCCCAAGGAATTTGAGGAACTCTTCTGCGAAGACTCATTTAAAGAAGATTATAAGATTCTCAATCACGAAGTGCGTGCCCTCGGCTATAATATTCCCCCATTGGTCAATGCATACATGAGTCTTTCTCCTACCATGAGGATGTTCGGTACTGCCATCAATTATGGTTTTGGGGATGTGGAAGAAACTGGCATTTTAATTGCTGTCAGTGAAATCTATGACCAAAAGCGTATTCGTTACATTGACAACTTTGCCAAAGAGCATCCTGAATTTGTACAAATCACCAGCGGAGCTAACAAAGTTATCTATGAACCAAAGAATAAGCAGGATATTTTGATAGATGACTTCCCTCCAGTGAAATAGAAGCGCATTCTACACATTTATTATATAAAAGTGGCACAAAATAGCAGTTTTTGTGCCATTTTCTTTGTCAATCAAAACAAAAGGCCTACCTTTGCACAAATTTTGAAAAATTGTGTAATACTTAAAGGTTTATGGCATTTACAAGAATCACTGCTGCCGAGGCTGCAGCACTCATCAAAAATGGAGACAATATCGGCCTGTCTGGTTTCACGCCAGCAGGCACACCCAAGGCAGTAACGGCAGAAATTGCCAAGATTGCTCATGCTGAGCACGAGGCTGGACGCCCTTATCAAATCGGTATTTTTACAGGCGCTTCCACTGGTCAGTCCTGCGATGGTGTGCTGTCCGACGAGCATGCCATTCGTTATCGTGCACCTTACACCACTAACTCCACATTCCGCAAGCATGTGAACGCTGGTGAGATTGCTTACAACGACATCCATCTTGGCATGATGGCTCAAGACCTTCGCTATGGATTCCTGGGGCAGGTTGATTGGGCTATTCTTGAAGTTTGTGCAATCGAAGAAGACGGAAAAGTATATCTTACTGCCGCTGGCGGTATTTCTCCCACGGTAGCTCGTTTGGCACAGAAGGGTATCATTCTGGAGTTGAATGCTTTCCATTCACCCAAATCCATTGGAATTCACGATGTATATGAACCACTTGACCCTCCTTATCGTAAACCTATTCCCATCGAGAAGGTGACAGATCGTGTGGGTACCACTTATCTCCAGCTTGACCCAAAGAAGATTGTGGGTGTAGTGGAGTGCAATATCCCCGATGAGGCACGTTCTTTCAAGGATGCAGACCCCATCACTGACAAGATTGGTGAAAACGTGGCAAA
>CADCQH010000154.1 GCA_902803605.1 uncultured Bacteroidales bacterium
AGAGAACTGGAAGCGGCGGCGTGCCTTTGGCTGACCTGGCTTCTTACGTTCAACAGCACGTGCATCACGTGTGATGAAGCCTTCAGCACGAAGAGCCTTCTTGTCTTCCTCGTTAATCTTCACAAGTGCGCGGGCAATGGCGAGGCGCAGTGCCTGGCTCTGACCCGTATAGCCGCCACCAGTGAGGTTAGCCTTGATGTCATACTTCTCAACAACACCGAGGAGGTTGAGTGGCTGCTTCACCACAAACTGGATGAGCTCAGATGGGAAATAATCAGCAAGTTCACGCTTGTTGATAGTGATTTTGCCAGTACCTTCTGCAAGGTACACGCGGGCAACGGCGCTCTTGCGGCGACCAATTGCGTGGATATATTCTACTGCCATATACCTTATGCTTATTTGAGGGTGTTAATATCAAGAGTTACTGGCTTCTGAGCCTGCTTGTCATGCTCAGCGCCTTCGAAAATGTAAAGATTCTTCAGAACCTTTCTGCCCAGGATGCCCTTGGGGAGCATACCCTTCACAGCGTGGCGGAGCACCTTCTCATAGCCGTTGGGACGCTTCACCATCTCAGCGAAAGTGGCCTTGTGCTGACCGCTTGGATAACCAGAGAAAGTGATGTACACCTTCTGAGACTCCTTGGCGCCAGTGACCTTGATCTGGTTGGCATTGATTACGATTACATTGTCACCACAGTCCATGTTGGGCGTGAAGACGGGTTTGTACTTACCGCGAAGTACCTGCGCTACTTTGGATGCGAAACGACCCAGGGTCTGTCCAGCGGCATCCACTACCACCCACTTCTTTTCTGCTGCTTCGGGGGTGATGTAGCTTGTCTTGAAACTGTTTGATTGCATTTAACCTTTTGGTTTTAATTAATTAATAAAGTGTGTTCGCTGCCAGCTCGGCGTTACCGCGCGACTGACGTACTGTGCCCATCGGTTTCCCTTTGGGTTTTCTGCGTTTCACGGACCGCATTCCCGACGAGTCGAGACATACTATCCACACAGAGAATGAGGCGGCTTTCGCCACCTCTCGATATAAATCGGCTTGCAAAGGTACGACTTTTTGACAATATGGCAATGTTTTTTCTCTTTTTTTTCAAACATTTAGACCATATTCCCCAGTTTTTCCCCTTTCTACTCCAAATCCAACAGCCTTTTTATTCCTTTTTCCGTTCCAATGTCCTGACGAATTCCACATTGTATCCCAACTTCCCAATGACCTCGCTGATGGCATCCTCGGCAAACCGTTCCGCCGTCCGTCGGTTCTCCGCTGTGTCGAAACGCCGCTTGATTTGCTCCTCCACCTTGCGTTTCATCGCGTTTGTGTTGGGTAGATGCTCGGCCCAGAAATTACTATCGTCGGAGAGGAATGAACTGCTTTGTGTCGTCGCCACATACTCTACAGGCGGGAGCTTCACGTGTATGGTTTTAGTGGAATCGACGGGCATGTACTCCACTTTGTCCATGTTGATCTTGTAGCTGCACTTCTGAGTCATAGTCTGCACACATGAGTGTTCGTCGTCTGTCCAGAATATGTTCTCTTCGGTAGTGCGTTTCATCGTGTAGTCCTCTATCATGGCACTGCACACATACAGCTCGCCTCGCAGCCTCACCTCTTCGATGCTGGCCATCGTTTCCTCCATCGGCAACGATTCCTTTTCCCGTTGCTCCACACATCGCTTCGTGACCATCGTCGCTATGATGCTCAATGCCGACATGCACACCACGGTTATGGTTCCTCTGTATTTATTGCTGATTTTCATTGCCCTTCCTGCTGATTGCCATTCTTCCATTTCCTGCTGGTTTCCACTCCTTCTTCCTCATCACAATGACATCCACGTTCTTCATTCCCAATCCCTTGACGATGCCTTCGAACACTACCTTCGCATTGTGCTCGATGTCGCGGTTCACCATCACCGTGAAGTCCTGTTTCATCACGGCTTCGTATGTCTTCACCATCAGTTCCTCCACTTCCTCATGGCTGATTTTATCCCTGAGCCCTGACGACATCCTCACCACCTGACCCTCTTCGACCTTGGCCTCGTAGCCAGAGTCGATGACCTTGGGTTCGGGCAGCAGGATGACCACGGCTGTTGAGTCGTCAGTCAGTTTCACGTCGTCGATGGTCAGATCGCGCAGGTCGTATCCGTACTTGATGGTGACATCGACGGGCACGATGCATTTCCTCTCACCGTACTTCCAGGTGCGTGGGTCTTTGATTTCAAACTTCTCGTGGCGGCTGGAGTCATAGATGGCGAGTTTCCTCACCTTCACTTCCGTGGTCACGAGGTCGGCCTTCTGCTTGATGCTGCTGAGGATGACGGACTCCACCTTGGGCATCTGCTCCTCTCTTGGGGAACCGTTGCATCTGCTACATGCTCCCAATGAGAGCACTGCTACCAGCGCTCCTAAAAAGATAAGGATGTGTAACCGTTTCATCATTGTCATGCTTCGATGTTGCAAAGTTACGATTAAGTGAGGAAAATACAAAATAAATGAACAAAAAGGCATAGAAGACCTCGTTCCATGAGAATGTTCTAACGTACACAAGGGGATTTGGATTGCAAATTACGACTCAATCTTTATTATACATGTCTTTTTCAGAATTATTGGACGAATCATTTGTTTGTTTCGGTAAAAAGCCCTACATTTGTGACGTGTTTCACGCAGATTTTTATGTACTTCAGTAAAATACTCAAAAGATGAAAACAATCTTTCTTTTCGTAGCCATGCTGCTGATGGGTACCGCATGTTTCGCCCAGACAACCAATCTTCCAAAGCCAGACATGCAACGGCAGACACTTTCCGTGATGGCGGCATACCAACAGCGAAAGTCTGTGCGCGAGTATAGCGCAAAAGCGCTGTCAGACCAGGATATGAGCGATCTCTTATGGGCAGCCCAAGGCCAGAACCGTGCGGACGGGCACCTTACAGCCCCTACAGCCATGAACCGTCAGGAAATCCGCCTTTATGTATTCACGGCCAAGAGTGTCTCGCTCTACGATCCTAAGGCCAACACCCTCACTCAAGTGGCCGATGGCGACCATCGTGACCTCATGGCTTCTGGACAGGCATTTGCCAAGGACGCCCCAGTGGTTCTTCTGATGGTGGCTGACTTGGACAAGTTTGGCAGCAACAATCAGCAGGCACAGGCGATGGCAGCAGTCGATACTGGCATCGTTTGCGAGAACATCAATCTCTTCTGTTCCGCAGCAGGCCTCTGCACGGTTCCTCGCGCCACAATGGACAGCAAGGCTATCAGTTCGCTCCTCGGCCTGAACCAGAATCAGATTCCGCTGATCAATAACCCCGTAGGCTATCCCAAATAATCATAAATGAAATATCTGATGAATAGAAGGATTCTCGCTGTGATGGCTTTTTGGCTCGCCGTCGCAGCAGTGTTTGCTCAGCAACTCAGTCTAAGCGATGTCCTCAGTGGCAAGTATTCCCCACAGTCCGTCAGCGGAGTGCGTCCCATGGCTGACGGCGAGTCCTACTCATGCCTCTCGCCCGACGGGAGCCGCATTGAGCGTCGTTCGTTCCGCACAGGTGAAGTGGTGGAGACCCTCTTTAACGCTTCCGAGGCACGCGGAGCCGCCCTGCAAAGGGTGGGGGGGTACACATTGTCACCCGACGAGAAGAACATACTGATCGAGACCAACCGTCAGCAGATATACCGCCGCTCGTACACGGCTACACATTATATATATAATATAAAGAACAAGACTCTTACACCACTCTCGCAGGGCGGTCCGCAGGAGTGCCCCAAGTTCTCGCCCGATGGCAACCAGATAGCCTTCGTGCGAGACAATAACCTCTTCCTCGTAAAACTCCTCTTCAACAATGCCGAGAGCCAAATCACCAAAGATGGCGAACGCAACCGCATCATCAACGGCAAACCCGACTGGGTGTATGAGGAAGAGTTCTCCTTCAACCGTGCCTTCGACTTCTCTGCCGACAGCGAGATGCTCGCATGGATCAGGTTTGACGAGTCAGCCGTCAAGACCTACACCTTTCCTTGGTTCCAAGGCAGCTTCCCCGCTAAGGCGGAGTACCAACTCTATCCAGGTACCTACGAATACAAATACCCTAAGGCAGGCGAAGCCAACTCCAAAGTCAGCGTTCTCACCTACGACATCAAAAGCCGCGTCACACGCACCATGCAAGTGCCGCTCGACGCCGACGGCTACATCCCACGTATCCAGTTCGCTGGTGACAAGGACAAGCTCATGGTGTTCACACTCAACCGCCACCAGAATCGCCTCAACCTCTACGACGTAAACCCACGCAGCACCACCGCACAGCTCATCCTCCGTGAAGAAGACAAACGATACGTGGACGAACCCGCATACGCAAACATCGACTTTTCACACGATCAATTCATCCTCCTCAGCGAACGAGACGGGCATCAACACATGTACCTCTACACCATCGGTGGACAACTCATCCGACAGCTTACCACAGGAGAATATGAAGTCACCCATTACTATGGTACAGACCTCACCGGCAAAAACTTCTACTACGCCAGCAACGAAGGTAGTCCCCTCGAGCAATACATCTACAAAGTGGATAGCAACGGTAAGAAAACCCGACTTTCCACAGAAGCAGGATGGCACGAAGCCATCTTTTCCAAGGGGTGTCAATACTACCTCGACACCTACTCCAACCTCACTACACCTCCTGTCTATACACTCCGCACATCCTCATCAAGTAAAACACTTGCCACTCTTGAGGATAACGCCCAGCTCAAGAGCCAACTCTCCCAGCTCCAGCTCTCCACACCCGAACTCATTTCCGTCAACACCAGCGACGGCATCCAACTCAACGGATGGATTCTCAAGCCCAAAGACTTCGACTCCAACAAGAAATACCCGCTCCTCATGTATCAATACGGCGGACCAGGCTACCAAATGGTATTCAATTCCTACGACAATGGCTTTATGGGTGGTCTTATGTGGGAACAGCACCTCGTCCAGAAGGGCTACATCGTCGCCTGCTTCGACGGACGTGGCACCGGCGGACGTGGCTCCGAATTCAAGCGCTGCACCTACATGAAGCTCGGCGGCCTTGAGTCCCACGACCAGGTCGAAACCGCTCTCCAACTCGCCCAATTCCCCTACATCGACAAAGACCGCATTGCTATATGGGGCTGGAGCTTTGGCGGCTTCAACACCCTCATGTCCATGTCCGAAGGCCGACCCGTCTTCAACTGTGGTGTTGCCGTCGCCCCCGTCACCGACTGGCGTTTTTATGATACGGTCTATACGGAACGTTTCATGCGAACCCCACAGGAAAACCCCACCGGCTATGACTGCTCACCCCTCCACCGCTACCAGAACCTCCACGGCGACCTCCTCCTCATTCACGGTATGGCCGATGACAACGTCCATTTCCAGAACTCAGCCGAGCTCGCCGAAGCCCTTGTTCAGTCCAACTACCAGTTTGACATGCAGTTCTATACCAACCGCAACCATGGCATTTATGGAGGTACTACTCGCTATCACCTCTTCACACGCATCGAAAAGTTCCTCGACGCTCACCTCCTCCAATAGCCCAGTTCTTCACATCATATCACGGAGGTGGACGCTCAGCCTGTGCATAATAGCGTGTGCAGAAATGCCTTAATTAGTTTCATCTTGTTTTGTCCCTTTCATTTAGTGATGCGGAGTCCTGCAACGACACGCTGGAACTCATCGCCGATGAGGGAGTTCATGCGCTGGGAATCTCCGTCGCGGACAGCTTCCATAAGAGCATTGGTGAACGCGACATGCGGATTCCTCGTGAATCGGGATTTGGCACGGTGGGTGCCGAGGAAGAAGTTCCATGTGGTGCCGTCGGTGTGGACGATGCGCAGCTGCCAGTTGCCAACGGTCATGACTTTCGTGGTGTCCTCATCGACGGCTTGTCCGATGGCGCTCCGCCAGATGGCGCGCAGAAGTTCAGCTTGGTCATCGGCAAGGGCGAGCTTGTAGGTGATGACCTTGGGCGACTTGTAGCGTTTGGGACGCTTCTCCCCAGGCTTGTGGCTGTAATTGTCCCATTTATCGAATTCGGTTTTCTTGTACCAGATGTTTTCCTGGCTAACCCTGCAGATGAGGGCATGAGCGGAGGGAGAGTAGGTCAACGTCCATTCAGGGTCAAAAGACGGCACGCACTCGACGCCAAACTCTGCGCCCTTGGGCATCAATAGGCGCAGCATCTCCTGGTCATGGAAATGAAGATCCGGATCGCGTTTGCGAACCGCGGCGGATAGGCTGTCGGGGAGGATGAGTTTGTCCTGCGCATTGGCACTCATGGCTGCCACCAGCAGTAGGGCGAGGATTGAAACTAATTTCTTCATGATCGTTATTATTTTTAGTCGTGAAACGAATTGTTGCTACAAAGGTAAGTATTTCTCCCTCAAAACACCAAGAAAAACAATTCACAAAAAATTCACATTTTTCATTCGCCCTCCTCACACTATTCACAAAAAAAACACAAGGATTCCACAAATAATTATCCTTCAGTACTTTGCAAAGAAGTCCCCTCCGCTTTCACCTGTCCGCAAAAGCAAACTCTTCTTTTGTTCAAATGTTTCAAAATCGAAAAAGCATGTCTCGGGAAACAGTTCCACGAGAATGTTTCATAAGAAGTGCCTTTTACACATTATTAATATATTATATAGAATAAGTATATGTGTATAGATTCATTGCCGTCGGTCTGATGGGGCATCGGTCTAATGGATGGAGGGTGTATCGGGCTTATCGTTTGTTCTTATATGTCGAGTTCGGAATTTTCTTCACTCGAGTCATTTTGCCATTTGACTCGAGTCGATGGATGATTTGACTCGAGTGAAGGTTTTTGAGACAAGGGGTTGCTTTCGCTCAAGATATTCCAAAATTCAATTCTGAATCTTAAACGAGGCTCCCTCCTTATCTATCACATAAACTGCGCTATTGTCTTGAGATGGGGAAAGGGCCGATGTTGCCGTGATGCCAGTCTTTTTTGTTCCAAAACTTCCCCTTTTCGCCCTTGTTTTGTTCAATCTTCCCTTTTTTTCTCAAATAATGAAAAAAAGTTTCCCAAGTGCTTGGCCAGTATTTAAAAAGTCCTTACCTTTGCACTCGCTTTCCGAAAGGGAGCATGAAAATAGATCTTTGACAGACTGCGAACAAGAAGTACAAGACAGCATTGCGCCCTTGCTTTATGGCGAGGGTGACAAGCATCAGTCATTCCTTTATATTACGTTAAAACGAACAATAGAGCAGGAGAGCCTGGCCGGACAGACTATAATGAACATAATTACAGTGAAGAGTTTGATCCTGGCTCAGGATGAACGCTAGCTACAGGCCTAACACATGCAAGTCGAGGGGCATCATGGG
>CADCQH010000155.1 GCA_902803605.1 uncultured Bacteroidales bacterium
ATCGAACGCGGCAAATGTGCCTCTGGCCAACATCGAGTGCTGCGTGCAGGGACTGGTCGAGGCCATCGCGTACTTCTGCATCAACGGCCACCGTGTGGTGCTCCCAGAGGTGGGTGGATTCTACCTGGGCGTGAAGTCGAAGACGGTCAACCTGTCTGAGAAACTGAAGGTGACGCAGGCCGTGCAGTCTGTCCGGCTCCTCTTCGCCGCCGGCGCTGAGTTGCGCGACATGATGACGGACACGCCTGTCGAGTCTGTCCGACCCTCGAACGGCACCGACCACACCGACTTCACCAACACTGGCAGCACTGGCGGCAATGGTGGCGGCAATGGTGGCGGCAACACGCCTACCCCGGGTCCTGACGACGGTGGCGGATTCGGAGGGTAACCAATAAGCAATGAACTTTAAAAACTCTAAGAAATTATGGTACGTAAAACTCGTTCAGTAAAAGGACATGTGTATTATTTCAAGCGTCCTTTCGTCCTGCACATGAAGCAGGGCAAGCCCATGGTCTATAAGATTCAGATCTGCCGTGGAAGGGTCGTGAAGGAATCGGACTTCATCGCCTATGCAGCCAATGCGGCTCATGTGCCTGAGACCATGATGATCACGGCCAAGAGGGCCATCTTCGAGGCCATCAACTACTTCGTCCTCAACGGCCATGCCGTGCAGCTCGACGGACTCGGCTCCTTCAGCCCGCGCATCAACTCCAAGACCACCCAGAACCCTGAGGAGGTCAGCGCGGAACTCATCACCCGCAAGTACATCAAGTTCAACCCTGGCGGTGAACTCCAGTCGCTCTGCGCAGCCGAGAACATCTCCTTCGAGGAGAACAAGTCGCTCACCAAGCAGTACATGAACCAGTATGCGTTCCGTGTGCGCACGGCGGATGACGGCTGCAAGTACCTCGTCAGCCTGGACGGCAAGCTCATCACCAACGACTCGGAAATCCTCCAGTTCGTCGATGACCCGACCGCCACGCCCGAGGAAGCCGGATGGCACTGGATGCCTGAGGACAATGACCTCACTGCGGCATGGGGCACGAAGGAGGCGGAGGTGACGCCCCACAGCGTCCCTGCACCAGACGGCAACGGCACCGTGGTGGACTACCTGACCATCGTCTCCGGAGACGGTGAACTGAAACTGACCACCCCGGCCGACACAGGGGGCACGCTCTCGCCCATGCCGTTCGCCTACGTGGCACCCGTGGAGCCCTGACCCATGAGGTGGTCGGTCAAAGAAACCCTTGCCGCCCTGGCGCTGGCAGTGGCGAGCCTCCTCGCCATCTGGGCGCTCCTGCTGCCACCCCAGGGTGAAATCGACCAGTCCGTCCTCTTCAGCATCGCCCAGTTCCTCGTCTTCTCTGCCACCCTGCTCGGAGTGGACGGTGCAATGGACAGGATGAAGGCCTTGCTCAGGAACAAGGACAGGGAGGGAAGAGACAAGGAAGGAAGTGACGACAAGCAAACTCACGACAAATGAAGTGACGACAAGCAAAGAGACGACAAGCAAAGTGACGACAAGCAAAGAGGAGGGATGCCCAGCCGGCGTCCCTCCCCTTTTATGTCTCCAAACCCCCAAAAGGTTATTTGGTTATTTGGTTATTTGGTTATTTTTTGTTTTTGCAGTTGCTTACTTGATTTCGATGTTCAGCGTTTCCTTTGCCTTCTCTTCCTCCGTCTTCTTCGGAATGTCGATGGTCAGCACGCCGTCTGCCATGTTGGCGGCAATCTTCGTCTTCTCGACATTGTCAGGCAATGAGAACCTCTGCTCGAACTTGCTGTAGCTGAACTCCCTGCGGAGATAGGTCTTCTTGTCCTTCTCGTCCTTGGTTTCGGCCTTCTTCTCCATGCTGATGACGATTTCGCCGTCGTGGGTCAGCTGAATCTTGAAGTCGTTCTTGCTCATACCTGGAGCGGCCACTTCGACCTTGTACTCCGTCTTGTCTTCCGATACGTTGATGGCTGGTGTCGTGCCATTATATTTGATGGTTGGCATCCAAGTGTCATCGAAGAAATCGTTGAACAATGAAGGGATCCATCCCTGATTGCGTGTTGAATAAACTGTAGGCATCATAGTTTTGTCCTCCTTAGTTATTTTAGTTGTTAAACATTTTGTTCAGACCTTGGCGTTCACTTTCGTTTCAACGCCAGTTCTGCCTACCCTAAGAGCAATCTTCGTGCCTAACTGCCACTTTGTCAACACTTTTAAACTCCGTTAAACCTTCATGGGGCCATTTAAATTCCCTTAAACTTTCCCTCTGACAAGGTCTGCCTTTTTGTCAAGTCAGTTCTTCCAGCAAAGCCTGACACCCTTCGGAGACATCCCGCCAGGTGGCCTCGAAGTTGCCGGTGTACCAGGGGTCAGCCACGTCGCCCGGGCGTCGGGTGTAGTCGAGCAGACGGTGAATCTTGTGCTGGGGGTCGCCCCCGCTGATGCGTTCCATGTTGCGGATGTTCCACGTGTCCATGCCGACGAGCAGGTCAAACTCGCCGTAGTCGCGCCTCGTCATCTGACGGGCAGTCTTGCCCTTGCACGAAAGTCCGTGTTCAGCCAACTTCTGACGGGCTGGCGGATAGACGGGATTGCCCAGTTCCTCTGTCGAGGTGGCTGCCGACTCGATATAGAAATCCTGTTCACGACCTGCCTTTTTGACGAGGTCTTTCATCACAAACTCTGCCATCGGACTTCTGCAGATGTTTCCATGACAGACGAAGAGAATGCGTTTCATACTGTTTTCCGTTTGAGGGATGCAAAGTTACACAAAAGATTTGTATCAGCCAAAACTCTGGCGCAAAAGGCCGTCGTGGGGGAACAAATGCTTCATTCGCCTGAAAACGGACCGTCATTTTTGCTTATTCGTCCGATTTTGGATAAAATTCTCATGCGCAGGAATGTTATATCTCTGCATTCTCTTCGCTTAATCGAAATTTTGCACTACCTTTGCAACCAGAATCATATTAAAAGAAAGAGGATTATGGCTAACTTTATCGAGAAAACGCTGGAACCTGGCGAACAGGTCATCTTTAAGGGAAGGTTACACTGGTCTTACAATTTTCGCTACACGGCCTGGGGCATCCTGCTCATTCTGCTGAGTGTGGCAGGCATGGTGGTGATTGCTTATACGCACTACAATGACTTCAACAACAACATGCTGGCGCTCTTCTGTGCCTGCGTGGTGGTGTGTCTGGTGGGTATCGGGCTCATCGGCTTCGGCTACTTCATCCGCAACCGCACGGAGTTTGCCATCACGAACAACCGCTTTATCCAGAAAGATGGCATCTTCGACATCAAGATGACGGAGATACCGCTCTTCAAGGTGGAGACGGTGAACTTCTATCAGACGTTCTTCGAGCGGATGCTGAAAACTGGGGCCATCGAACTGGTGGGCAGTGGTGGCACCTCTCATCGCGTGGAGTTTGTGCAACATCCTTACGAGGTAAGGAACATGATTGCCACCTACATGAAGAAGAAGGATGTGAAGGCTGACCCCATGCCTGTGAATGAAGAATGAAAAGGATCGGATTGCTTTCTGACACCCACGGCTGTTGGGACGAGCGTTACAAAAAGTATTTCAAGGAATGTGACGAAATATGGCATGCTGGCGACATCGGCTCAATGGAAGTGGCCAGCCGTCTGGCGGAGATAGCCCCCTTGCGTGCCGTCTATGGGAATATCGACAGCGGCGACGTGCGCATCCAATTCCCAGAGGTGTACAGATGGAAGTGTGAGGAAGTGGAGGTGCTGATGAAGCATATCGGTGGCTATCCTGGCAAGTATGATGCCAGCATCCGACGACAAATCTACGCCAAGCCCCCTCAACTTTTTATCTCAGGGCACTCCCATCTGTTGAAAGTTCTGAACGACCCAACCATCAATTGCCTGCATATCAATCCTGGGGCAGCAGGACGTTATGGTTTTCACGAAGTGCGCACACTGGTGCGCTTCGTCATTGACGGGAAGGACATCAAGGATTTAGAGGTAATCGAACTGAACGATGCATAGATCGATAGAAAATCCGCTGCACGAACGTGCAACGGATTTTTTGTTCTTTAGCCCATCTACCGTCTTGCGTGTAGAGGATGGAGGAACCGAGGGTCGTGAAGATGTTTTCGACAGAGATGCGTTCACTGCTTCGATAAGGACCAGGCCGCAGGTCATACTCCCAAAGCATTTCAGGCTCCCACATGACACGCTCCTCAATCACATAAGTGCATCCCCTTGCCACAAAACGATGACGACCATAGTCGGTGTAAGGAAGGTTCAGTGCAATTTTAATTTTAGGGCAGAGCACTTCTGCCTTCTCGTTGGCGCGAGCCATGATGAAAGCCACTTCGCCAGTGTTTAAGTTTTCCAGTTTAATTTTGTACTTCATAAAAAACAATTACATTTTAAGTGAATAATAACAATGTACAGCCATCGGATGGGAAACAGGAATGTTCCATCCGAAGAAAAGAGACAAATGAAAAACAAACGGAGAGATTGTAACAGAATGTCAAAGAACACATCGCGGGCTGTCCTCCCTGCCACAAGAGGCAGTTCGGGCGTTGGCAATCACGCATTTCAAAGGGGACAGAGCAACGCTAATGCGTGCTTCCTCTTTCCCAGGCATCCTCAGAGGGTTGCCCATTGCGAATTGTCATGGATGTGTTCATCAAATGTAATTGTTCTAAAGTTTCGCAAGTGCTCAACTTTTTTGGAGTTAAGGAGTTATAGAAGTTATCGCTTCGCTCGAAGTTATCGACGTTTGTCATGCTG